>JBMNVM010000016.1:0-14139 GCA_050946805.1 Acutalibacteraceae bacterium
TGTCTACTGAAATTATACTGCATTTCACTATCCGCTGTCTACTTTATTAGTATACATCCACATCTTCATGAAGGTAAAAGCGTAGAAGAAGTAAAAGCCCAATTTGAAGAAGCTTTTTCGGGGGTATCGGCAAGTGAAATTTCAGAAGCCGAGCACGCATTAATTATTGAAGGAATCGATGTAAGCGAAATTCAAAGGCTTTGCGACGTCCATGCGGCGGTTTTCGGGGGCTCTGTCGAGGAAATTCACGAGGAATCCGATCCCACCAAAACCCCGGGGCATCCGGCTTACATTCTGGTTGAAGAGAATAAAATTATCGACCAAATAATCAAAACGCAAATAATACCATTCCTACAGCCTGATTCATTAAACAAAGAAAAGCTGTATGAAGGGCTAAAAACCCTTTCAAAGTTAGAGTTGCATTACCTCAGAAAGGAAAATGTCATCTTTCCTTATTTGGAAAAGCATGATATTACAGCCCCTCCGAAGGTCATGTGGGGAGTTCACGATGAAATCAGAGCCCAGCTTAAAGAGGCTAAAAGCCTTGCAAACGATAAGTCGGGAAGCGGCGAGGAACTGATTGAAAAAACCAAGGCGCTTGTAAATAAAATCAGCGATATGATCTTTAAGGAAGAAAATATTTTAATCCCCTTGCTGCAGGAAACCCTTACCGCAAAAGAATGGGCGGAAATTGCCCAAAACAGCCATGAGATAGGATTTTTGATTGATGTACCAGAGGTCTCGTCAAAAATAGCGGAAGCTGTAGAGGATGAATCAAACCGAGTACAACTGAACGGCGAAATAAGGCTGCCGTCAGGAATATTCAGCACCGAAGAACTCACAGCCTTTTTAAACACCCTGCCGTTTGATGTAACATTTGTCGATAAAAATGATCAGGTTAAGTACTTTACCGAGGGAAGCGAACGAATCTTCCCTCGCCCGAGATCGGTTATAGGCCGAAATGTTTCAAATTGCCATCCCCCTCACAGCGTTCATATTGTCAACAAAATCATTGAGGATTTTAAAAACGGCGTTAAAGACCATGAGGATTTCTGGATCAGAATGAAGGATAAATTTGTGTATATCCGCTATTTTGCGGTGAGAAATGAAAACAATGAATATTTAGGCGTTGTGGAAGTAACCCAAAACATTAAGCCTATACAGGAAATCACAGGCGAAAAGAGATTAGTAGCACAGTAAATTTAATAACGGCTGCCGATTGACCGGCGGTATTTGTAAAACTAAAAGCTGCCGATGTTTGTCGGCAGCCTTTTATTGTTTTATTCAACTTTTATCTTGTTTGAAGACATAAATATAGTATAATAATCTCATAAATGTAAAACTTGGGAAAATACAGTATTTGAAGTTTAATTAGTCCGGTCGGATGACAGAAATGATTTTTAATAGGGGTGGCAAAGTGCAAAGAGCATATATTTTAAACAAAAAATAAAAACAAATATCTCGCATCAATGGAATATGAGAGCATATCCCAAGGATACGAGATACTTTGAACCTCCGTGTGCCCGAACGATATTAAGGGATGAGAAGAGAGAACGGCTACTCAATTAATGTATAGCCTTCTACTCAACTTTTTTATATTATCCGAAATATTTGCGACACCTTCTGGAACGGAAGCATCTGCAAATACAATAAGCAACCAGCGATACTAATATAAATATAACAATAATTACAGCCGCAATTACAATGCTATTGTCCGAACCGTTATTTATGCAGATAGGACCATTTTGAACATTCGGATCGTCAATTATATTGACAGTTGAAAGGGTTACGCCGCTGATATTCCCTGATAGATTTGACTCTGAAATAGTAATTTTGTAAAGTCCTGCACTTGCCGCATTAAGGTTTTGGATAATCGCTCCACTCGCATTTGTTATATTTGAGTGAAAAATATTGATAATATCAGCACTGGTACCTCTTAAAACAATTGTGCCATCTTCGCTTGAGTTTGAATTCAGAATACTGTTATTAATAGTTACAGAGCCTATATTCTGAATTGCGCCTGATCCTTGCCCGCTGCGAACCGCATAGCCCTCTACACTAAGATTGCAGCTGTCAACCACTAAATCTCCGGTGCCGTAGAAGTTTACTCCGCCGCTGGAATTACTTAAGACGCAGTTCTGGATAAAAGCATAACCTGATACAGATTTTAACTGTGCAAGACTGTGCATATTGGTAGCAGTACAATTTGTTATTGAAATATTTCTTAACCCGCCGGGAATACTCTGAACAGCTACAGTCGTATCAAAAATACCAGTAAAGTTGCAGCCGTTTATGGTAACATTATGCGGATAACAGTGCCCCGTTCTGGGAGGAATCAGATTAAAATAAATGCAGTTTTCAAATGCACCTGAAGTGAAATCAAAAGAAAAACCTTGTATCAGCAAAGTTTCCGGATTGCCAATATTACCATTTCCATCAATCGTTATTGTATTTGTAAAAACAACAGATGCCCCGGATTCCGGACGGATAACTACACTTTTGTTTGGTTGCTGTAAAATATCGAGCGAATCAGTAACCGTGCCTTCTGCAATTTCAACAATAAAACTGTCTCCGGCGGTAACCGCAATCGCATCTACCGCCTCTTGTACAGATGCATAGGCTCCAACCAGCGATCCATCTCCTCTCAGAAGTGTTGCAGGGGGAGAAGCAGAATAAGTTTTAATCGGAAAAAACCACAGGCAAATAAATAATAGAAAAATATAAATCTTTTTTTTCATAACCATCCTCTTTTATATTTGTAGTTTTTTATCAGTATATGCTGATTGAGTTTTTCATGCTATAATTCATATATAGCAGCATTAGCCTCTGCTGTTAAAGAGGAAATAAAAAGCAAGCAACGCTGACATAAATGACACTGCGTATCGCAGTTAATAATGATAAAATTAGAATTAATAAAAATTCCTGAAATCGGACTGCCGGCAAGAAAGGGCAAAGAACAAAAGTATTTTTACGGTATCTAAATACCCATTTTCAAACCAAGCAACAATTTTAAATGTGCAGGAGTAAACTATGGAGTATAAAATATTAAGGCTTACTATAACAGCGCCGTTTGGCGATACGCAAAACACGGTGTACCCGACACTTTTGTGGGATGAAAAGAACATCCTGCTTGTCGATTGCGGCTTTATAGGTTCTCTTCCCGCCATTGAAAAGGAATTGGCGAGGTATCAACTTAAAGTGCGGCAGCTTACAGGGTTGGTTCTGACCCATCACGACCACGACCATATGGGAGCGGCAGCGGCATTAAAAAGGGCAAATCCCAATATAAGAATATATGCCTCAAAGGCGGAGGCACCATATATTTCGGCGCAGGAAAAGCCGCTGCGTTTGCGGCAGGCCGAAGAATTGCAGAAAACACTTCCGCCGGATATGCAGGATTTCGGCAGGGCGTTTTGTGAAATGTTGCGCCGGGTCGAGCCGGTGCCGGTGGATGAATTGTTGCATGACGGCGATAAACATGACTGGTGCGGCGGTTGTCGTATTATTGCCACACCGGGACACACTCCCGGGCATATTTCGCTTTTTTTGGAGAATGACTTGATTGTCATTACCGGCGATGCCATGGCTTTGGAGGGCGGACAACCCGTAATTGCAAACCCGCAGTTCACGCTGGATATAAACAAGGCTGAAAATTCCTTTAACAAGCTGATGTCCCTTAATGCAAAAGCCTATAATTGCTATCATGGCGGGGTGTATCGTAAGGAATAGATTAAATGAAAATTATTAAAAATAGGGGGAATTTATATGCAGTACGGACCGAATCCGAATGCAGTTTATCCGAATGAAAATATAAAAAGCGTATGCTTTATCAAAAATGTTATAAAACGCCCGAATATCATAGTCGGCGATTATACTTATTACAGCGACCCTGACGGAGCGGAACGGTTTGAAGAGCATGTTACGCATCATTATGAATTTTTGGGGGACAAGCTGATTATCGGCAGATTTTGCGCTATTGCAAAGGGCGTTGAATTTATAATGAACGGCGCAAATCACAGAATGTGCAGCGTTACGACCTATCCTTTTAACATTATGGGGCACGGTTGGGAGAAGGCGACTCCTTCGCTTGAGGATTTGCCCTTCAAAGGCGATACCGTTGTGGGAAATGATGTGTGGATAGGCCAAAACGTTACCGTTATGCCTGGTGTGCATATAGGGGACGGGGCAATTATTGCCGCCAATTCGGTTGTAACAAAGGATATACCGCCTTATCATATTGCGGGCGGCAATCCGTGCAGGATTATCAAAAAAAGATTTGACGACCAACTTATTGACTATCTGCTGAAGCTTAAATGGTGGGACTGGCCGGAGGATAAAATATTTAATAATCTCGAAGCGCTGTGCAGCGGTGATTTAACAAAAATAATGGATATTAAATGAAAGGGAATAAAAAGCGATTAGTACGGCTTTAAAACTTGCAAACCGAACAGAAATCAGCCCGCCTTAATTTAAGGTGGGCTGATTTTATCTTAATAAACATGAACGGTTTTGCTGTGTACTTTTTATATGGTAGAAAATCCCATGAATTTATGGTATAATTTAAATAAATACAGTAAACGAAAGTTTTAATTTCTGTCGAGCGAACAGATATATCAATCCAAACATATATAGGGGGGCTATTAAATGGCCGGCAATATTATATTGTTTCCGGATTACCAAAAGCTGAAAGAAGAAGTGGAGAAGCTGCGCATAGAGCTTTCCATGCTTATTTTGGAGCGGGATCAGCTACGTTTGGTTGAATGTAAAAATATAGAAATGCTTTATATGCTAAAGCTCGGCAGCCTTGAGTACAAGGCCTATGAGGCTCAATGTGCTTTTTTGCGGCTGAAACGGAAAATGGAATTGATTCAAGCAAAAAAGAACCGGCAGGAAAAAATAATTATGTCGCAAATCGAGGAGACTTTGGAAGCGGAGTTTGAAGAATTTCAAAAAAAGCTTGAAGAATTGATAAACCAAATGAATGCCGCTATTGAGCGCAGCAGATGTGATACCTTGTCAGCCGAGGAAAACAAGGAGCTAAAAAGTCTTTATTTCAAAATTGTCAAAGCACTGCATCCGGACTTAAATCCAAATATAACGGAGTCTCAGCTTGAGCTTTTTTATAATGCGGTAAGCGCCTATGAAAACGGCGATTTAAATACCCTTCGCATTATTAATGAACTGGTTTCCGACCCGATATTGCCGGATAATCGTAAGGACGCGATGACACAGTTGAATGACGAAAAAGTGCAGCTTTACGAATTGTTAAATACCGTAAAGAAAAGCATAGAAGCAATTAAATCCGAATTTCCGTACACTGCGAAAGAGCTTGTCAATGATCCCGAAAAAATCGAAGCCAGAAAGGCGGAGTTAAACGGTATTATAAGGCAGTACGAAGAAGCGATTGCCGCATATAATGCGCGCATTGAAAAAATGTTGAGGTGATTTTCTTGGCAGATTTGAAAAAGGTAGACGGCAATGATTTAATAAGCCTTCTGCATGGTAAAGGCGGGGAAATCGCAATCCCTAAGCCGTTTGAAAAGGATATTTTTTTGTTTGATACTTATGTCGCCGGCACTTCGTATGTAGAGGGTATTAAGGAATTGGAGCCTCACCTGAAGATAGGCGACAGGCTGGAGTTTTTCAGAGAGCCGGATAATCAGCATGACCAAAACGCAATCGTCATAAAAACTGCTGACGGGGTAAAAATCGGGTATGTTCCAAGGGCGGATAATATTGTATTTTCGCGCTTAATGGACGCTGGCAAGCTGCTGTTCGGCAAAATCACGTCGAAAGAAATAAAGCACACATGGGTTAAAATCAATATCCGCATTTTTTTGCATGAGTAAGCGTTCGGTTGATACATATGACCGAAAGTTAATGTTAAAAAAGAAGTTTTATTAAGATTATTTCCATTGAAAAATCAGATTGTAAGCGACAAGGCATATATAATATTATTTGCATATCTTTTTTGCACATCATATTATATACTACTTTTAGGAGTGCTTATAATGCAAAAAGAAAGCCTATCGGCTCATATCGTGAAAATTATGCATACAGTTTAGGTATACAAGCCTATATATACGGATATCCTTTTGTTTTGATGGAAAGGACAAGGCAGCTGCAATCGACGTTGGATATAACGACAAATCCGCCGCTTACCGCCTCCAATGTATTGTTTTATGTAACAATTTCACCCGAGTTTACGGATGTTGTAACCCCCAACGTTGATACCGTTTATTGCGCCGCTTTTCTGGAACTTTCACAAAATCCGGTGGATCTAAATGTCCCCGATACCAACGACAGGTACTATGTGGCGCAAATCAGGACGAGGATACCTATTGTCCGAGAACCTTTACCGACGATGAGGGCAATCAGCTAAGCGGCAGTATAACTATATCTTGCATTTCGATAGAGGTCAGTTGCCTCACGTAGAAGCTTTTTTGATCGGTAACGATGTATGGCGAGAATTTCTTTTTGGTGCTGAATAAAATCGACTGCTATACCATCGCCGATTACACCCCGGGACTTAAGTACAATGCCGATGGTACGCTTGATATTTATATTCAAAACAAGGAGCCGAAAGATCATATATCTAATTGCTTGCCGGTTCCAAAGGGCAATTTTAATTTGGTATTAAGAATGTATTAACCCACAGCTGAAATATTAAACGCACATACGAAGTGCCGGGCGTAAAGCGTGTAAATTAAAGCTTAATTTTATAACTTCATCAGGCACTCTGCAAATTTCGCAGGGTGCTTTGTTTTTTGCTTTTTCTCTACACTTATTACGTAACTGAAGTTTAAATTTTTTGCATTTAATTGATTTTAAGGGTATTCTATAACCAAAAGAATATGTGCTTTTATTAAAAATAAAGCGTATAATTGCTTGATTTTCACCACATAATATAATATAATGCGATTATGAGGTGAAAATATGATAAAAACTACGGCCATGATATTAGAGGAATTAAAGCAATACGCGAGTCCGGCAAGCAAACTGTCCCGCATGGTGAAAAAGGGTGAATATATACCGATAATCAAAGGCTTATACGAAACCGACCCCTCCACACCCGGGTACTTTCTTGCTGGAAGTATTTACGGCCCTTCCTACCTGTCTTTTGAGTTTGCCCTTGCGTATTACGGACTGATCCCCGAAGCGGTGTATACCTTTACTTCGGCTACCTACGATAAGAAAAAAAAGAAGCGGTTTGAAACCCCGTTCGGCATATTTACTTACCGTGATGTGCCGACTGAAGTTTACCCGCTTGGTGTTTTGATAGTTCGCGAGGGGGATTATGCGTATCATATCGCCTCACCGGAAAAGGCGCTTTGCGATATGCTTTATATAAAGGCGCCTGTCGCAAACAGGCCGGAGCTGCGAAGCCTTTTGTTTGATGATCTGCGGATTGACGAGAACGAGTTTGCCAAGCTAAACCCCGAAAAAATTATGTTGCTGGCGGAAAAGTACCATAGCACCAACATTAAAAAACTTTCCGGCTTTATAAGGAGAATAAAATGAGTACGATTATTGAGCAAATGCTGAAAACACACAATACCCAAACCCTTTATGACAAGAAAAATGCCATGAAGGAGGTCATGCAGGAGATCGTGCTTTGCGGGCTGAGCCGAGCCGGATTTTTCAAAAAGGCCGCCTTTTACGGCGGTACGGCGCTTAGGATATTTTACGGGCTTGACCGCTATTCGGAAGATCTTGATTTCTCACTGATGGCCGCCGACAAAAGCTTTGATTTGTCAGAGTATTTCCCAACCCTTGAAAGGGAGGTCAAGGCTTTTGGGCTTAATATAAAAATCGCCGAGAAAGAGAAGCTTAAGGAAACCAATATACAGTCGGCTTTTTTGAAAGGCAATACCAAAGAACACCTGCTTTTATTTTACGCTGATAACAATATAACCGGAGTGGCGGGGAATGAAACGATAAAAATAAAGTTTGAGGTTGATGTAAACCCGCCGGGTTTTGCCGGGTTTGAGCATAAATACCGACTGCTGCCCGCACCGTATGAAGTCAACCTTTACGATTTGCCCTCCCTTTTTGCCGGTAAAATTCATGCGGTAATCTGCAGGGCTTGGCACAATCGGGTTAAAGGACGCGACCTTTATGATTATGTCTTTTACCTTGCCCGCAAAGCGCAGGTTAATCGACGTCACCTGCGCGAAAGACTGCTTCAGTCGGGATATATTACCGAAGAAACGGAATGTTCACTTGATGAAATAAAGCAGATGCTTTTTAAAAGATTTGACCAAATAGAGTATAAAAAAGCGCAAAATGACGTGGCGCCCTTTATACGGGACACATCGGTATTAAACCTTTGGAGTGCCGACTTTTTCAAACAGATAACCGAAGAATTAATAGTAAAGGAATAGCTATTAAAAGAGGCGTGAATAAAGGTTTAAGTAAAAATCCTGAAACCGTTTTTAAAAGCCGAAAATAGCCTTTGTAAACAAAACCAGTTGGCAGCTTTTGACTGCCGACTGGTTTTTATTGATTGCTTTTAATATACATTTTAAAAAGTATGTAGGATACAAGGCGCTTTGGCAAAATCTTTTCCAGAAACACAAGCGGTTTATAGCGCTTGCCGCCGACATAAAAGGGCTTAAAGTTAGGTTTTGTGGCAATTTTATATATCAGCCGCCCCATATATTCGGGAGTCATGCCGTTTTCCTCGTCCCGCTCCATGCCGGCAATGGTGGCCGAAATCGTGCCGCCGTAAACATCGTCCCCGGTTTCATTTTTCCGCCTTGCCGAGGTAAATCCGGTTTTAACATCGCCGGGTAAAATGGCGCAGATTTGAATGTTGCCGAATTTTTTAACCTCTGACCGCAATGACATGGTAAGCGCGTTTACAGCCGCCTTTGAAGCCGAATAAAAGCCTTGAAAGGGAAGCGGAAAAACTGCGGCAAGCGAGCTTACATTAATAATTTTGCCGCCGTTTTTTCGCATTACCGGCAGTGCGCATTTAATGCAGCGCACCATGCCGAAAAAGTTTACATCAAACTGATATTTAGCGTCCGATATATCGGTAAACTCAACCGCTCCAGATATTCCCGAACCCGCATTGTTAATAAGTATGTCAATCCATCCGGCTTCCGAAACGATTTTGTCAAAGGCCGAAACGACCGAGCTTTCGTCTGTAAGGTCAGCGGATATGTGTTTTAAGCCTTCAAGATCACTTGGTTTTCGGCTAATGCCGTATACCGTATATCCGTTTTTAAGGAAAACCCTTGCCGCATGGTAGCCTATACCCGCGGAGGCGCCGGTGATTACAACCGTCTTTTTCATTTTTCTGCATCACTACCGTCTTTTTTGTTTATGACCGCTTGGATAATATCCATGGCCTCGTCCAGCAGTTCGTATGTGTGGGTCGCCATCAGGCTGATTCTAAGCAGGCAGTTGCCGTCGGGCGCCGCAGGCGGGAGAACGGGGTTTAGGTATACACCCGCTTCGTAAATCTCCTTGGCTTTTATAAGGGTAGTCTCAACATCGTATGTATAAAACGGGATAATAGGTGTGGTGTATATCGATTCTCTGACCGGAATACCCCGCTCCTTAAGGCCGTTTCTCATATAAAGTGCCAAATCAGAAAGTCTTGTAACAATTTCGGGATTCTTTTTTATAACCCGCAGAGCGGCCAGCGCGGCGGCGCATGATGCGGGCGGGATTGAGGCCGCGAATATAAAGGGTCGTGAATTGTGTTTTACATATTCAATAACATATTTGTCCGCCGCCATAAATCCGCCAAGACTTGCCAGCGATTTGCTGAAGGTGCTCATTATAATGTCGGTATCCTCGGTCAGCCCGAAGTGATCCGCCGTACCGCGCCCACCGTTGCCAAGCACACCAAAGCCGTGAGCATCGTCCACCATTGTGGCGGCGCCGTATTTTTTTGCCAGTTCAACTATTTTAGGCAGGTTGCAAATATCACCGCTCATGCTGAATACGCCGTCGGTTATAATAAGCTTGCCGGATTTTTCGGGAAGCTCCGCTAAGCAGCGCTCCAAATCCTCCATATCGTCATGCCTGTAGCGGACGGTGGTACCAAAGCTTAATTTACAGCCGTCATATATGCTTGCGTGATTTTCCCTGTCGCTTAATATGTAATCGTGCCGCCCGACAATGGTGCTGATAATGCCGAGATTCGACTGAAAGCCCGACGGGAAGGTGCAGGCAGCCTCTTTACCGACAAACTCCGCCAGCTCTTCTTCAAGCTGGATATGCATATCCAGCGTGCCGTTTAGAAAGCGGGAGCCCGAGCAGCCGGTACCGTATTTTTCTATAGCCTTTATGGCCGCTTCCACAACTTCAGGATGGGTGGTAAGCCCTAAATAATTGTTGGAGCCAAGCATTATCCTGCGCTTGCCTTCCATTATGACCTCAACATCCTGCCTGGACTCCAAATTGTGGAAGTATGGATAAATGCCCTGCTTCTTTACTTCATCAACTTTGGTGAAATTTGCGCATTTTTTGAAAATTTCCATTTGCAAAATCCTCCAGTAAATTTGAATGTTAGTTCTGGCAGCTATGCGCTAAAATTAGTAATACTCTGTCAGATTTTAATCATTATACCACAAAATATTGGAAATGTTAATTAATTTTTTATTTTACCCGCAAGAAATACGGGCTTGCCGGTGTTTATAACTTTTAAGGTTACCTTTTTTAGACAAACCCTTAATAATACAGTAAATGCGGACAAAAAACTCAAGATTCATAAAATTAAAATTTTAATTGCAAGCTTTACAAAAATACAAGCATATTTGGCCTGAGTTTATGTTTACATTTTAAACTTTAGCCAAATATGCTTTGTTTTTTAAGCAAAAATAGTAGATTTTTCCGCCCGCAGTAAAAGCAATTTTCTGACAGTTAAAAAGGTTTATGCGGTTTTAGCGTAGCAGTGAAAGCAGGGAGGTTCCGATGGTGCCTTGCGGCATGTCAACACCGAAATTATCGGCAATGGTGGCGCCGATTACGGCGAAGGTTTCCTGATCAGGTAAAAGGCCGAAGCCTTCAAAGGATGGCGAAAAGGCAAGGAAGGGTACCTTTTCACGGGTATGGTCGGTGCCCGCATAGGTCGGGTCGTTGCCGTGGTCGGCGGTGAGTATCAGCAAATCATCTTCCTTTAAAAGCGGAAGCAGTTCGCCTAACTTATCGTCAAACCTTTCGATCTCCACAGCATAACCTTTGGGGTCTCGGCGATGTCCCCACAAAGCATCAAAATCAACCAAATTTACAAAGCAAAGACCGTGAAAATCGGTGCGGGCGATTTCTATTGTCTGCTCCATACCGTGAACCGAGCTTTGCGATTTATTCGCGGCGGTAATGCCCTCGCCGTCGAAAATGTCGTTTATTTTGCCGACAGATATTACATCAAAACCGCCGTCTTTAAGTGCATTAAGCGCCGTTTTGCCATAGGGCTTTAAAGCGTAGTCGTGACGGTTTGCGGTGCGGCGAAATTCTCCACGCTTGCTACCAACGTATGGGCGGGCGATTACTCGTCCAACCTTCCATTCATCTTTAAGGGTCAGCTCCCTTGCAATTTCACAGCAGCGGTAGAGTTCTTCAAGCCCCATTGTTTCTTCGTGCCCGCAGATTTGCAACACCGAATCGGCAGATGTATAAACAATCAAGGCGCCGGTGGCAATTTGCTCCTCGCCCAGCTCGTCAATGATTTCAGTGCCGCTGGCACTCTTGTTGCCGATAACCCTCCGGCCGGTGCGAGCCTCAAGCTCGGCAATCAGTTCGGGCGGAAAGCCTGTGTCGGTAAAGGTTTTAAAGGGGGTGTCCACTTTTAGCCCCATCATTTCCCAGTGGCCGGTCATGGTATCCTTGCCCTTGCTGATTTCATTAAGGGCGGCAAAGTAGCCGCGCGGGCGCTTTATCGGCGGCAGGGTATAAAGGGGATGAAGGTTGCAAAGCCCTAAACTTCGAAGGTTTGGGATATTCAGGTTACCCACAGCTTTCGCGATATGCCCCAAAGTATCAACCCCCACATCGCCGTAGTCGGGGGAGTCGTGCATGGCGCCAATACCTATCGAATCGAGCACTATGGTAAAAATGCGCTTGTATTTTTTCATATATTTCTTCCTTTCTAAAGGAACAATAGCGGTTAATAAGCGTTTCGGCTACGGAAAACTTAATATGTTCCTTCTGCCGTATTTGATTTTAAAATCTTTACAAGCCTGCTGGTGCCTAATCGATCGGCGCCGAGCTTTATAAACTTTTTAGCATCCTCAAAATCCGAAATGCCGCCGGCTGCCTTTATTTTTACATGCGGCCCTACGTGCTCTGCGAACAATTCAATATCCTCAAAGGTAGCGCCGGCGGTGGAAAAACCTGTGCTTGTCTTGATGTAATCCGCCTCCGCGCGGGTTACCAAATCGCACATGGTTTTCTTTTCATCGTCGGTCAAAAGGCAGGTTTCTATAATGACCTTTAAAATTCGGCCTTCGCAGGCTTGTTTTACCGCCTTGATTTCTTCAAGCACATACTCGTATTCCTTGTCCTTTAATGCACCTATGTTTATTACCATGTCTATTTCATCCGCGCCGTTTGAAATCGCGTCTTTTGTTTCGAAAACCTTGGCGGCGGTGGTCATATTGCCGTTTGGGAAACCGATAACGGTGCAAACGGCCATACGGTCGCCCACATACTCTTTGGCGCGGGCAACATAGCAGGGGGGAATACAAACCGAAGCGGTTTTATATTTTATCGCATCGTCGCAAAGGGTTTGGATTTCTTCCCATGTGGCGGTCTGCAAAAGCAGGGTGTGGTCAACATGGGATAAAATTTCTTCTATCTTCATAAAACTCTTCCTTTCAAAAAGGTTAATAAAAATCAGCGTTGAAAAATATCCAAGATACCATTTGCCCGATATCTTGGATGTAGTTTTTATTCTTATTTCCCCAAATCCTTCGGGCCAAAGCCCATGGGCAGAATCTCTTTAAGAGTGAAAACCTTATAATTTTCCGTATCCGTTGCAAGGATTATCTCAAAGGTTTCAGGGTCGCAAAACTCCATCATTACCTGACGGCAGACACCGCAGGGAGCGCAAAAATCCAGCTCGTCCGCCCCTTCGGCGCCGCCCACAACAGCAATGGCCGAAAACTCCTTAACCCCTTCGCTGATCGCTTTGAAAAAGGCGGTGCGTTCGGCACAGTTGCTTGGAGTGTAGCCCGCGTTTTCAATATTGCAGCCGGTATAGAGCCTTCCGTCTTTTGAAAGCAGCGCGGCGCCCACCTGAAAATGCGAATAGGGGGAATAGGACTGTTTTCGCGCCTCTAAAGCGTGGGAAATAAGCTTTGAGCGTGTCATAATATCTTCCTTTCAGGCAGAGATGGATAAAGGTAAAAGCTTCCGCCCCGCCGCAAACCTTTGCGGCGGGACAGGAACCCTTGATTATTTCTGTTTTACATACGCCTTACCGCTGGCGGCGGGTACGCGTGATTTGCCGACAAACAGCACCAGCGTGATTATGGTAACGACATACGGAATCATTGAAATGATATTCGGCGATATAACGTTACCCGAACCGAGAAGTACCTTAAGGCCGTTGCAAAGGCCGAACAGCAGGCAGGCTCCCATTGCGCCGTGTGGTGTGAATTTTCCGAAAATTACAGCGGCTATGGCAATAAAGCCCTGACCCACAATAACCTCGGGACGGAACTGGCTGACGGTGCAAAGGGTTACGTAAGCCCCGCCAAGCCCCGCAAAAAAGCCCGAGGCAATTACGGCGATATAACGGATACGAAATACGTTTATCCCCTGCGTGTCGCAGGCTCTGGGGTGTTCACCCACCGCGCGCAGCCGCATGCCGAAGCTGGTTTTATAGAAAATAAACCAGACAACCGCCACCGCGGCAAAGGCCAGATAGGTGGCAACGTAGGTGTTAAGTACATTGTTCCAAAAGCTGCCCACCTCAAAAACGCCGTTAAAGAGTTTAGGCAGTTTTTGAGCCGTATCAAGCGGTGGTGTGTTAGAGGATTGCTCAAACAGTGCCTTGCAGACGAATATTGCAATTCCGGGCGCCAAAAAGTTAATGGCGGTGCCCGATATGGTCTGATCCGCGCCGAAGGAAATTGAGGCGATTGCGTGAATAAGGCCGAAAAGTGCGCCCACAAGCCCGCC
>JBMNVM010000017.1:0-14116 GCA_050946805.1 Acutalibacteraceae bacterium
TATATGAAGAAGAGGAAATAAAGAAAAAAGCAATAGAAGAATATCTGAAGAGTCAAGAGAAGCAAAATTCCGTTAGTGATTAATATTCAACTAAGGAGTAACCTGAATGCAGGATTTTTTCAGTTTCTTTTATGACTTTATAACCAGTATATTGCTTGGATTTTTAGACGTATTTAAAGGCATTTTACAGGTATTCAATTTCCCGAAATTTATAAAAATTTTCGCCGAACACAGGGAATCCTTCAGTCCGGTGGATTATGTTTTTGCAATTATTTCGTTTATTATTGTTATTGCCTTATACGTCTTAATGATATACCTGTTATATATGTTCATAAGAAAATACATTCAGCTAAGAAAATCTCTTAAAAATCAAGAGGATTTATTGGTTGAACTTTCAAACCTGAATCGTCAGGTTATAAAGCTGAATGCCGAAAAAGACAAAATTCTGGCAATGAAGATGTCCGAAATCGGGTTGCCCCATGATGAATTTGACAAGCAGGCACTTCAGGAACAAAGCACGGAAAACCAGTCCCAAAAGGTCGAAAGCAATTTCAAGGAGCAGCGTTTCTTCAAGCTTGCGGCTGTTGATAAAATGTACATGGAAACTCCAAATAAAGAGTATGAACAGGGCTTTACTTTAGAAGAGCTTTGCGAGAAATTCAGGAAATTTGCCTGCTCGCGAATGGGTCTTTATTATGATATTAATATCATGCGGCTGTTTTTTGCCGGAATGGGCTCTACAAAACTGATACTCATACAAGGTATATCCGGTACCGGTAAAACCTCTTTGCCTTACGCATTTGGAAAGTTCATGGAAGCGGATGCCACAATGGCAAGCGTCCAGCCCTCATGGCGAGATAGGTCGGAGCTTTTCGGATATTTCAATGAATTTACAAAAAGATTTAATGAAACCGAAGTCTTAAAACGTATATACGAAGCCTCATACAACAACGATATAAATATTATAATTTTGGACGAGATGAACATCGCAAGGGTTGAATACTACTTTGCGGAGATGCTCTCGGTTCTTGAAATGCCTAATCCCGACGAATGGAAGATAGACCTTGTCCCCAACTCATGGCCTACCGACCCTGTAAATTTGGTGGACGGTAAATTGAAAATCCCAAGAAACGTATGGTACATAGGCACCGCCAACAACGACGACTCGACCTTCGCCGTTTCTGACAAGGTTTACGACCGTGCCTTCCCTATAAACATGGATACAAAGGGCGAAAAGTTCGAATGTGAGGACACAGGGCCTTTACATATCGGGTTTGATTATCTCGACCGCTTATTCGAAGAGGCAATTGCTACCTACCCGGTATCTAATGAAAATCTTGAAAAAATCGCGAAGCTGGACATTTACGTTATTGAAAAGCTGAGAATAGCCTTCGGTAACCGTATTTTAAAGCAGCTTAAGGATTTTGTGCCGGTATATGTTGCCTGCGGCGGTTCGGAGATTGACGGTATTGACTACATACTTGCCCATAAGATTTTCAGGAAGTTTGAAAGCCTTAATTTGGCCTATATTCGTGATGAGTTGGACGGCCTTATTGATTTTATGAACAAAACCTTCGGCAAAAGCAACATGAAAGAATCCAAAGCGTATGTTGAAAGGCTTAAGAAACTATATTAATTTGAGGTGAACTGCAATCACTGATTATAAAGAGTTTTACAGCAGCTATATTGATATAGTTGAAGCATTCTTTGAAGACGATGAGTTTTATAATGAGTTTTTAAGGCTTATAAATGACAGTAAAAACGAAATTGCCTTACTTAATAAAAAATGCGTTAAAAATATTGATATGCTGTGGATTGATACAATCGAAAAGTATCTGCCCTCGGTCAACAAGGTTGTAAGAAATCCGAGAAGGCATATCGAAAACCATGAAGAAATTCTTCCGATTGAGCTTTCAAGGAATATAACCGCCGAATCCATAAAGCATTTGGCGCAGCATACCAATCTTATTTCAAATATTGAAGGCGACAGAATAACCCCTTCAAAAATATTAAACGTATTCAAGGAAGAAAGCTTTGATACCTATGAGAACAGGTTTGTAAACACCCTGATAAACAGGCTTTACATTTTCATTACAAAAAGGTACGAAAAACTGGAAGAGGCAAAATTGGCCGACGAATACACCTGCCTTCGCATGAATCAGGAAATTGATGTAAATTCCAATGAAAAGCTGGCAGTATCCTTTGAAATGAAGTCATCCACAAAGGTTCAGCCGGAGGACGAATCGCAGGACAGTGTTTACTCAAGGATTGTTAAACTTAAAAACATTATTTACGACTATCAATCCTCCGCCTTTGTCGCCGAAATGAGCAAATTCCCGTTTATCAAGCCTCCGGTAATGAGGACCAACGCTATTTTGAAAAATCCGGATTTAAGGAACTGCCTTGATTTGTGGATTTTTATAGAAAGCTATGATAAAATCGGATATTCTATTGATTTCATTGATACGGCACTCAAGCCGGATGACAGATACTTAAACGAACTTTACGGACTGACCGCTATCCACTACGCCTTGTTAAGGTATTATACCTCGGATAAAAAGGATGACCTGATCCTTAGACGGGTAAGACGTAAAAAGGCTGTTGTTCCAAAGTTTGTAAAACAGATTTACGACGAGTTTACAACCGAATACAACATCAGCGAAGTTGAGTTTAAAAGATTTATGGACGCCCAAAGGGTTACCCTTAAAAAACAGCGCAACCAGCATATAAAGGAAATAAAAGCTGCCGTCGAAAACGCCCTGAAGGCTGAGAAACAATATAAAAAATACATATCTTCGACTGATAAGAAGAAAAATAATAAAAAAAGCAAAATGGTAAGTTGATAGATGAAAAAAATTTTATCAAAAATCCTCTCCGCAATTCTTTACAGTTTTTTTATACTTTTGGTTTTTGTGGTTTTAAACGGCATATATTGTACCGTAAATAAAAAGGTACCCTCCTTTTTCGGCTATTCCTTTTTGCGGATTGTAACCGACAGTATGGCTCCAACCATAAAATCCGGAGATTACATCATTACAAAAAAGGTGCCGAAAAGCGAGTTAAAGGTATCGGATATTATCACCTTTTATTCCTCCGACCCGCTGCTTGGCGGAGCTCCGAACACCCACCGAATTGCCGAAATAAAGGGCGATCAGATTATTACAAAGGGCGATGCGAATCCGAATGCCGACCGTTATGCCGTAAGTTACGACAAGGTTATAGGCAGGTACCAAGGCAAATTAAGCATAAAATTCCTTGGCGAAATATTTAAGAATAAAGGTCTTTTTTTCGTTGTCTTTATCCTTCCGCTGATAGCTTTCATAATTCTTGAATCGGTGGAAATTATAAAGCTTAAATTGAATAACGGCGGACGGAAAAAAGAATAGACTCCTATCTGCAAAACCAATACCTAATTTAATTTGATAATGAGGGGCAATGAGAATGTTCAAGAAAATGAAACTTAAGAAAGAGATCAAAAAATTAAAGCAGGAGATAGTAAGCCTTGAAAACAAAAGGGCAAGATCTCAATCTGCGCTTGTTGCTAACATTTTGCAGAAAAAAGAGCCTGACGAAAAAGACGTTGAGTTTTTCAATGCGTATTCAAAGCAAATCGACGATATACGAGCCGTAATCTCACAAAAGGAAAAAGAGCTTTCCGAGTTGTAATTTACATAAAATCCGAATTCCGTCTTATCCGATGGTTTTACGGAGAAATTTATGATTTATGAAAAATTAAAAGTCAGATACTTTCAAAAATACCCCCATCCCGCCAATTTACTTTAGCGGGATGTTTTAATGTGAAAACTAATGAAAAAAGACGTAAGCAAATCCCGCAGCGAAATATCGCTGCGGGATTTTTAGCATGTGACAGTATATTAATTAGTCCACTCTACCCTATCTAAATCTGCGACAATGCCGTAATCGGAATACTGGAAAATAGGGGCATTAGGGTTGCTGTTTATGGCGATAATCGTATCGCTTTTTCTTATCCCCGCAATATGATGCACCGCTCCCGAAATTCCTAAAGCGATATAAACGCGCGGGCTTACGGTTTTGCCCGTAAGGCCAACCTGCGCCTCATATGGAATAAAGTCATGATCCACCATAAGCCTTGAAGCAACCACATCTCCGTTGTATTTCTCCGCCAGCCGCCGTGCCTTTTCAAGGCTGTTTTTCGCGCCCATCCCCACACCGATTATTACATCCTTTTGGTCGGGTTCGGTGGTGCGAATTGTTGCCATACAAGGTGTGGTTAGGGATTTTATTTTTGCGATAATGCTTCCCGAAAAGGCAGGGCGGTACATAAAAAGGTTTTGTCCGTCGGTTTCAAGGGTAACGCAGTCTGCGCAAAGGCCTAAATTCAACCTTGCCGCCACCATTGCCGCTGTCTTTTTGGAAAGACCGTCACTTCCCCACAAAACGGCGTTCGGCTTTTCTGCCTTTATTTTATCGGCGATATCCTGCCAGTCGGTAAGTGGTATTACAGTTATATCATCACTAACCGTTTTGGCAGCTTCCAACGGGGATTCCCCTACTACCCACACCTTTTTAAGGGTTGTGCCTTCAGCGGGTGGCAATACTTCGATAACCTTTTTCTCTAATGACTTTTTTATAACATTATCCAAATCGGAAAGAGAAATAAATTTACACCGCCGTCTGTCGGTGTTATTCTCAAAGGTTTTTAAAACCCTTGTCGGGGAACCTTTAAGCCCGCAACGGGACAAATCCGCATCCAAATCCTTTGCCGTCCAGACCTCGACCGGAGATGGTTTGGAACGAATACTCGGAAGCCGCAAGGTATTGATTTTCTCAAGCGTTAATAATGCCGGATACTGCGTAAAAGTTTCTTCTCCTAAACGGTCAATGCACCTAACCCCGTCTTGGTCGGCAGAAAGGCTCATAACATTTGTAATTAAGGGGTAATCGAGGAAAACCGAAAGCTCGGGCCCTACCTGCGCGGTATCGCCGTCCATGGTCTGCCTGCCGCAAAGTACCAAATCGGGGGAGAGTTTTTTTACGGCAAGGGATAATGTATACGCCGTTGCCAAGGTGTCCGCTCCCGCAAAGGTGTTATCGCACAGCAAAATCGCGCGATTTGCTCCAAGTCTTGTAAGGTTTAATAAAAAGTCTTTGGTTTTTTCGGGTCCCATGCTAAGCAAAGTAACCTCAGCCCCCGAAATTTGCAGCGCGGCCTCATAACAGCAGGCGTCAAAGGGGTTTATTTCGCCCGAAACACTTTGCTTTATGCAAACTACTATCCTCATTTTCTCACCTTGCATCATAAATCGGCGCTAACGCATCGTGAATTCTTTTATATTCTTCAAAAATGCGGCGGTATTTTTTTGTATTTTCAGGATTCGGGCAGATTATACCCGTTACTTTTACACACCTTTCCACCGCATCTTTCGGAGAAGCGAAAACGCCCGCGGCTATTCCGGCAAGCATTGCGGAGCCGAAGGAGGAATCGGAGCTTTCGGTTGTTTTTAAGGTAATGCCTAAAACATCGGCGGTCATCTGTCGCCAAAGCTCCCCCTTTGCGCCGCCGCCTATTAAGGTTGCCGTATCCTTATAATTAATTCCTATTTCATCAAGCGCCATTTTGGAATCCAGCAGCGAATAGCATACCCCTTCCAAAACCGCTCTTGTAAAGTGTGCCTTTTTATGTGTCGCTCTAATACCCGTAAAGCTGCCGCAAAGCATTGGGTCGGCGTAAGGGGTCAGCTCCCCGTTCAAATAAGGATGGAAGATAAGTCCCTCGCAGCCTATATCTATATTTGCAGCCGCCTTGTCAAGTTCCTTATAGTCCCCGCCAAATGTATCGCGGTACCAGCGGTAGCTTGAAGCCGCCGCCTTTGTTGCGGTACCGGGGTACCAAAGACCATCAGAAATATGCGAATAGTTAACCAAATGACGGTTTGGATATGCCCTGTCGGTTATAACGCAAATTCTGCCTGCGGTAGCAAGCTTAACCGTAATATCCCCCTTTTCAACGGCACCCGAGGCGAAAACCTCCATGCAGGTATCGGTTGTGCCGCAAATTACGGGCGTACCGGCGTAGAGTCCCGTTTCCTTTGCTGCGCTTTCGGTAACCGCACCAATAATATCGGCCGGCTTTTTAACAGGCGGCAGAACCGATATGTCAATTCCGCAAAGACCGCAAAGCTCTTTTGACCACTCCTTTTTTTCGCAGTCAAACAGCATGGAGCCTTGCGCCTCTATCTCGTCGGTGCAGAAAACATCGGTCAGAAAGAAGCGTATATAATCCTTTTCAAAGAAGATATGGCGAATTTTAGAAAAATTTTGCGGCTCGTTTTCTTTAAGCCACATAAGTTGCGGCAATGTCCAGATTGTATCCGGGTTATGGTAGGCAATTTTAAAAATCTGCTTGCCGTAATTTTCACGAAGATACTTTGCCTGTTTTAATGAGCGGCTGTCGGTCCAATGGATGGCCGGACGGATGGGAGTGAAATTTTGGTCGCAGACAACGGCGGTATGGGTTGCGGAATCTAAACTTATGCATAAAATATCCTTTGTATCAATGCGGCTTTGGAGGATTAATGTTTGTACGTTTTCCTTTAATGCCTTTATCCAGTCCTCCGGCCGCTGCTCGCAGGCGCCCAGAGTTTCGTAATATGTGGGATACTCCGCAGTAGCTTCACAGACGATATTGCCATTTTCGGCAAGCAGGGTTGCTTTGCTTGCCCCTCCGCCAAAATCAACACCTAAAAGGTATTTCATAGCCTTCACCTTTAATACTTAATTTGAATATTTTCCCCGTCAATCCCCGGGAAAGCGCCTTTTTCCAGTAAGGCAGAATTTTCTTTATGGGAAATCAGCCATTTGTTTTTAGCCCATAATTTCGGCTCGCTTGTTTTGAAGTCAAGCTGCGTATTTGTTCCTTTTGGCAATGCCACCACCGTTTTAAAGCCGTTATCAGACACTTGGCAGGGGCAGAAATGCAGGGAATCAGAAAAAACTTCAATAGCGGTACCTTTTGGCACAAAAACTGCCTTGCAGCAACTGCTGTGCAGCTTATAATTTTCATCTAAATCAGAGCGTTTTGCCAAGATAAGCACCGCATCAGTCACAGCGATATTAATTTCGTTGCAAGCGTGCCATTCAAGGACGTTTAAAAGACGGTTATAGCCATAGCAAAAGCCTACCTGACAATCAAGCTGACCGAAATAATTGATTTTCAACTCGTTAGCGACTGCAAGCTTTTCAAAATCCGGTATGGTAGGGTGATATATGCTTCCCTCTTTTGGCATTTCAAAACTTTCGGCAACTGATATAATTTCCTTTGTATCAAGATCCTTTATAACCGTACCAAAAGCCTTAAACTCATCATCAAAAACGCTGAAAAAGGGGATGTTGTTTTTCTCTTTTAATGTTTTTAACATATTATTACCTCGAATTCATAGAAAAACAGCGCCACCGTAAAGGGCGGTGCTGTGTCCTATTATCTTTTTTCAATCCATGTGTGTTCAGGGTCGCTGCTGCGGTTAAAGCCCTGGTAATCCCCCGCCATAAGCCACAGAAAATAGGTCTTATATCCCGGGGTGGAAACGGTGGTATGGAAGCCAAATGGGAACTCAACCAGTTCGTCGTTTTTAACGCGGTAAGCCTCGTCAATGCTGCCGTCGGCAGTATATAGGCACTGAACGGCAAAGCCCTGTTTCGGTTCAAACAGGAAATAGTAAATTTCCTCTGCAATACACTCGTTAGGCATATCGTTTACATCGTGCTTATGAGGCGGAAATCCTGCCCAGTTGCCCTCGGTGCAATAGGCTTCACCAATTGTTAGCACCTTTGCGTTGGAGTTACCGTCAATTATAAAGCTGGTTTCCCGTTGATAGGGAGGCTCACCCAAAAGCTTTAATACCACATGATCTTCACGCAACACCTGCGGCTTTGTCTTTTCAGATACAGGCGCGGCGCAGACCGCGATTTTTACATGATCCCTTGCAGTAATTTTACAGGTCTCCTCTTTAGGCATATAAAAGCTTTCTGCCCTTCTGTTTTCAAAAACCGAATTGCGGTTGCCTATGTTTTCCCATTTTTCATCGCGAACGGCAACATCACAATGTCCTTCAAGCATAATAAAAGCGGTTTCCTTATCTTCGGTATTAAAGTTAAGGCTTTCGCCCGCGTCCAGTTCGATTATTCCAAACTCCAGCTTTTTAAGTGAACACTGACCGATTTTGCAAATCGGTGTATACCCTTTTGCCGGATGATAGGTTTTTTTAAAGTTCATAACCGTTTTCCTCCATATATTTGCGTACGGTTTCAAAGTCGGGAACACTTTCTCTTGCTCCCACGCCCATACATTTAATCGCAGAAACAGCGCTCGCAAAGTGGCAACACTTAAGTGTGTCATATCCTTTGCAAAGACCTGCGGCAAAGGCGCCGTGGAAAACATCCCCCGCACCGTTTGAGTCTATAACCTTTGCCGGATAAATCGGGTAGCAGGTGCCGGTCTTGCCGTCAAAGTGATAGCCGCCCTCTTTACCGCAGGTAATTACGACCACCTGCGGGTTATATTTATTATACAAAACCTCGGCTGCCTCTTCAATGTTTTTTCTGCCGGTAATAGTTAATGCGAACTCCTTTGAAGGAATCAGATAATCGGCAAGCGGCAGCAGGTTTTCAACCCCGTCATAAAGCCCACCGGCATCGTACAAAACCTTAACGTCTGACTGCCTTGCGATTTTTGCGCCTTCAATCGCGGCGTCCATTTCGTTGCCGTCAACCATTAATATTTGAGCGCTTGCTATTGCCTGCTTTTGCGCTTGGTTTAACTTAAGCGGAGGCAGATCACCTTTATCAAAAACGCAGGTGCGGCTTGCAGTTGCCTCGCTCAACCAAATGACCGACGTAAAGGAACGATAGCCGCTTTTAATCACTATATTCCCTGTAGCGACACCGTATTTTTCAAAATCTTTTTTAAGAAATACCCCACCGCTATCGTCCGACAAAACACCTATAAACTCCGCACTTTCACCCAGTTTACCGGCGGCGACAAGTCCCGTAGAAACGGGGCCGCCGCCCGCAATTTTTGAAGATACGGCGCGAAGCTTCGTATCCTCCGCCGGATAATGGGGCAAGGTAAACAGCGTATCCATAACGCAGGCGCCGATTCCTACAATCTTGCTCATAGCTTACGCCCTTCCGTCAGCGCCGACAAGCTTTATCTTTTCTACCGCCAGCGCCTTTACCGTATTTATAGCTTTTTTCATAAATATATCAACAGCAATGCTGCGGTTAGGGTCATTCAAGGCTTCAAGCGTGCCGTCGGCAAAGGCACAGCAAACATCGGTACCGACATTCATTTTGCGGATTCCCGCATTTATTGCCGCCTTTACCTGTTCATCAGGTATTCCGGAGCCACCGTGTAAAACCAGCGGTATTCCACCTGTGGATTCACGAATCGCCTTGATACGGTCTATATCCAGCTTTGGCGTTTTTTTATAATGGCCATGCGCGTTTCCAACCAGCACCGCAAGGCAGGTAACGCCGGTTTTCTTTACAAAATCCGCCGCTTCGGCGGGGTCTGTAAACTCATCCATAACATCATCATTGACAGAGCCGATGTGACCTAACTCGCCCTCAACTCCCACGCCTATGGCATTGCAGGTTTCCACAATGTGGCGTGTTATATTTACGTTTTCATCATAAGAGTGGACTGACCCGTCAAGCATTATACCCGTGCAACCCCAACGGAGTGCCCTTGTTACCTCCCATTCGGAGGGGCCGTGGTCAAGGTGGAAGCATACCGGCACACTTGACTTTTTTGCGGCCGCAATCACTACGGGCGCTAAAAAGTAGCCTACCTCTTCATTAAAAAGTCGCGGATAAACCTGCAAAATCACGGTCGCTTTTTGTTACTCGGCGGCGTCAATAACCCCCATAACGGTTTCGATATTATAGACATTGAATGCCGGAATACAGTAGTTGCCCTTTTCCGCCAAACCGATAATTTCCTGTAATGTGACTAACATTTAATAATCCCCTTCAAGAATTAAATCTTCTATTGACAGAATTTCAACATCCGACTGCTGCACACTCTTTAAAGCGGCATACTCGCCCACACAGGCGGTAACCATTGCGGTAGCTCCGATACTCCTTGCATTGCTAATACGCCGGTTTGCAACCTCTTTGATAACATCCGGCAAATATTTTGACATTAAAATGTTGCCCGCCCAAACGGTTTCTTTACGGTTTAGAAGCATTTCATCAAGTACCGTAAAGGCTTTTACAATTTCCCTTGCATCTTCGGTCTCCTCAAGGTCACGGGACAACTGGTAGGGGTCTTGGAAAACTACCCTCTTACCGCTGTTTTTTGCCGACAATTTGCCGCTTTTTATAAGCTCTGCCACAAATTTTGTGTATGTAACGACGTTAGTGTTTAATTCAACACCGTATTCCTTGTAAATACGCTTTATGGTTTTAGCATCGTTCGGGTCATAAATCACTACTGTTTCAAATTTTCCTAAAACCTTAGCGCAGCTTTGCATTTGTTCTTTAGTTTCATTTGCGGCGCCGATAAGAAAATCCAGCTGTGCTCCGCTTGCCGGCTCATCCGGTAAAACAGTGAAAGAAACTCCTGCTTTTTCAAGACCCTTTATAGCCTTTACACCCTGTTCAGACATGCCACCAAAGCGTGTATCAACACCCAAATACAAAAGAGTATTTGTTTTTTCGCTATGTTCATTTATTTTAGATGCCAAAGCTTCGCAAAGCTCGGTTTTACCGTAGACGTTGCCGGTATCAAGGCAGTTATCAACAAGGGTGTTTATGTAATCGGGAGTTTTGCCCTCTAAAGCCGCCTGCAAACGGGTTTCCTTTGTAAACATAACAGGATCCCAGCCGGTAACGCAAACGCTTAAACACCCGCCGCAGGTGCAGCACTCGTAAATGTTGTCCATTATTTCCTCGAGCTCCATGGCTCCACGGTTTACAAGTGAAATTCCAAGTGCCCTTGCCCTTGCGGTGGAGCGCTCCTGACCGGTAGCATTGCCAATCGGGCAGATATGATGACACATCCAGCAAAAACGGCAAGCATCTACATGCTGTTTAGACTTTTCTGACAATATCATTTCGCTTTCCCCCTTAAATTCCCAGTTTGAACGGGTTCATAATGCCGTTCGGGTCAAGCTGTTTTTTTAGACCCTCAAACACCTGCATTGCAGGACCGTACTGTTCCTTCATAAGTCTGCCAAGCTTAATTCCTACCCCGTGGTGGTCGTTTACAACGCCGCCGTGAGCTATGGCGGTACGAACGCCGCAGGTCCAGATTGCCTGATGAAGCCTCAGCGCCTCAACCGGATCCTTCGGTACGTCCTTGCCGTCCACAATAAAGCGGTCATATATCATTGAACCCCACTCGTACCAGTGAGAGAAGTGTGCTATAAACTTGGCCTGCGGGAAGTTGGTTTCAATAGCTTCCTTCATTGCCCAGTAAATTTCCTCAATCTTGCCGTAAGGAGCAATGGTATCCATCGTGCCGAACATCTGCGGTATATCCAGCATATGGCCGGGATAGAAGAAGGTTATTTTTTCCTCCCACCACTTTTTGCCGTATTCGTCCCCTAAATCCTCGGCGCCGTATTTTTTGAAGGTCTCAAGCAGAATCTTTTCCTCAACCTCCACCATTTCCTTTACACCTTCATAGGCTATGTTCATAAACGCGCCCTTTCGCTCAACACCAACAATCTTCTTAATAAGCGAAGAGGTTTCGGCCTCGTCATAAAGGCGCATAACCGACGGCTTGAACTTCTGCAAAAGCTCACGGCTGGCCTTGAAAGCGGCAGATATATCTTGGAACAAAAATCCCCTGAAACGGCGCTCCTCAGGTTGGTCGAAAATTCGCATTTGTGCCTTTGTTATAACCCCTAAAGTCCCCTCTGAGCCGATGAATATCTGATTAAGATCCGGCCCCGCCGCGTGTTTTGGCGCGGGTGAAGTATGGATAATATCACCGTTTGGAAGCACGACCTCCATTTGAAGCACCATGTCGTCAATTTTGCCGTACTTGGTAGAGCTGACACCGATGCCGCGGTGAGCCAAAAATCCGCCGACGGTTGAGCAGGTAAGCGAGGACGGAAAGTGCATTGTCGACTTGCCAACCTCGTTTGCCGCCCATTCAATGTGCTTGTAAATGGCGCCCGTACCGCACTCTATGTACATAGCCTCTGTGTTAACTTCATAAATCTCATTCATTCGCTTTGTGTCAAGCAGAATACCGCCGCAAACGGGTATAGCCCCGCCCTGCGTGCCGCCGCCCGCGCCCCATGTGGTAACGGGTATTTTATAATAGTTGGCGATTTTAAGCACCTTCGAAACCTCGGTAGCATCCTTCGGGCAGACTATATAATCGGCTTCCGGCATGCGGCGGCCCCTGTCCGCCCACATACGGGAAAGCCAATAATAATCAACACTGTGGGTTACCTTGTCTATCGGTCTTATTGAGCAATTCTCTTTGCCGACCGCGTCTTCAAGCTCGGTCAAAATCATTGCAAACAAAAAATCGTTCATCTGGTATTGCATATTTTATCTCCTTTACCTTTCCAATGTTGTGTCAACCTTTAAATTGGGGAAATACTTGCAAAATTCTTTAATTTCCTTGCGGTAATCCCCCTCGATTTCCACGAAATGATGTATATACGGGCCTTCTATAAGCCTATCCTCAACCGCCTGCAAATCCTCGAACTCCGCCCAAATATATGTGCCGTGGGTCTGCGGACCCGTGGTTGTTTTTGCAAGCAGCGGCAAAATCATATAGTTTCCGCTTTCCTGATCAATTCGGGCAACCGTGTAGGTGCCGTCTTTAGCCCTGAACCACGAACGCTGGTTTACAATGCGCGCCGTGCTGTCAATACCGCTTTCGGCTTTTTGGGAAAGCGGGAATGGACCGCAATGCCACAAAAGCTCGGCATTTCTATTTTCGGGGTGGCGAACGGTAAACTCCCCGAACAGCGGCTTGCCCTTGCCGAGCGCGGCACATTTTAACAAGGCCATGGTCATGGCGCAATGAATATCGCTCTCGCAAGAAACCATATATCCGAGATCGTTCAAAATCCCGTACGAGGTGCAGGGCGCAAGTCCATCAAACATAACGGGTGTCGCTGTCCAGCACTCTGCCGACATAACGTCTATGTTAAATTCTTCAAACAGTTTCTTGTAAAGCACAACCAAGGTCGCCATTTTATCAATCTGGGGAATGGTCAAATCATCTATTTTATAATTTTCAAGTATATAGTCGGCATAATTTTTAATTTCTTCCCTTTCTTCTGCCGCTACTTTGTTATAACGATCCTGAAATACGGCGAAATTAATCGGAATGATTTTTATTCCGAATTTCTCCATAAGCTCGCCTTCATTCCAGATAACCGAATAAAAGGGGGTCGGCCGCGCGCCTACTTGACCTATTCGCATGCCGGTAAAATTTTTAACCATGCAGACTACCCGTACAAAGCGGTCAAAGCCTTCCTTAAACTCCGCCGATTCAACCCTACAGCAGGGCAGATGTGAAAACGGGATATGAAAACGCTGCATTTGGCGCGAAACACCGAAAAGACCGCACTGTGAATCGGTCGGACGCATACCGTCAACGTAATATTCATCATCAAGAGGCGCCCATAGTAATACCGGCTTTCCTAAAGCCTTTGCCACATCGGCGGCCGCCTCCTCATTGCCGAAATTGCAGTTGATGATGAATACCGCATCCACCTTCTCGGCCTTGAAGCGTTCAATAACCTGGGCGGCAGTCTCATCGTCAAACATCAAATCCTGCCCTTCAATGCCGATTCCCTTAATATCCACAAATTCTACATTTTCGCTTGTAAAATTCTTTTCGATATAATCAACAAATCTGTGCCCGCGTTCTATTGCCGAATGCCATGTAAGAAATGTTCCTTTTGGGCGGTCGGTGGTATTTCGGCGCATGGGTGCCAAGCCGATTTTTACCTTATAATCAAACATCAAAACTCCCCTTTTTACCTTGTTTATCGTTACATTAAAGATACCAAAAATATTATAGTTTTGCAATACAAAAATAAAAACATTTTTCAAAACTGTTGCATTATTTTAAAAATGATAGTAAAATAATGAAAAATAT
>JBMNVM010000018.1:0-13982 GCA_050946805.1 Acutalibacteraceae bacterium
AAAGTCAACTAAAACAGCAGATGTTTAAGCATTTTGTAATACGAATTTATTATATACTTTTTTACCTTTTCTAATAATAAATTCTGCGGCAAAATCCTCGGTGTTATACATTTTTGAAGGGTCGTCCACCTTTTGGTTGTTTACGCTGACACCGCCTTGCTGAACCAGACGTCTGCCCTCGCCCTTGGAGGCGGCAAGACCCGATTTTACCAAAAGGTCAAGTATGCCTATTTTACCATCAGAAAAATCATCCTGTGTCAGAACGGTAGAGGGCATATTTTCATGTGAGCCACCGCCGCCGAAAACCGCTCTGGCGGCCTCCTGCGCCTTTTGCGCCTCCTGCTCGCCGTGAACCAGCTTTGTAAGCTCAAAGGCCAGAATTTCTTTGGCGGTATTAAGCCGGCTGCCCTCCCACGAGTCCATTTCGTTTATTTGCTCAAGCGGCAGGAATGTGAGCATGCGTATGCATTTTAAAACATCTTTGTCATCAACGTTGCGCCAATACTGATAGAACTCATAGGGGGAAGTTTTATTGGGGTCAAGCCATACGGCGCCGCTGACCGTTTTGCCCATTTTTTTGCCTTCAGAATTTAAAAGGAGGGTAATGGTCATGGCATACGCGTCCTTGCCCAGCTTTTTGCGTATAAGCTCGGTGCCGCCCAGCATATTGCTCCACTGGTCGTCGCCGCCAAACTGCATATTGCAGCCGTACTCCTTATAAAGATGGTAGAAATCGTAGCTTTGCATAATCATATAATTGAATTCAAGGAAGGAAAGGCCTTTTTCCATTCGCTGCTTGTAACATTCCGCGCGCAGCATATTGTTTACCGAAAAATGAACCCCTACTTCACGCAAAACATCTATATAATTAAGCTTTACAAGCCAGTCGGCATTATTGACCATTAAGGCCTTGCCTTCGCCAAATTCAATAAAACGGCTCATTTGCTTTTTGAAACATTCGCAGTTGTGCTGAATCTGCTCGGGGGTCATCATGGTGCGCATATCTGTTCTGCCCGACGGGTCGCCGATAAGCGCCGTGCCGCCGCCGATAAGGGCTATTGGGCGGTTGCCCGCCATTTGAAGGCGCTTCATAAGGCAGAGCGCCATGAAATGTCCCACATGCAGGCTGTCGGCCGTGGGGTCAAAGCCAATATAGAAGGTCGCCTTACCGTTGTTGATAAGCTCCTTAATTTCCTCTTCGTCGGTTACTTGGGCGATTAATCCTCTCGCTACCAATTCATCATAAAGTGTCATTATTCCTTGCTCCTATCCAATAATTCTTCGGCAGATTTATATAAGTTTTCAGTAAGGTCGGTTCCCGACATTATTCGAGCTATTTCGCGGATTCGCGCTTCCCTGTCGAGCGAAGTGACACGGGTTTTGGTTCTGCCGTTTTCAACCCGTTTTTCTATCAGCAGATGGGTGTTCGCCCTTGCGGCAATTTGCGCCAAATGGGTAATGCATATTACCTGACGGTTTTTTGAAACCTTTTTAAGCTGCGTTCCCACCTTGTCGGCCGCATAGCCGCTGATTCCCGCATCGATTTCATCGAAAATCAAGGTGCCGACCGGATCCGCTCCCAAAAGCGAGCTTTTTATTGCCAGCATAATTCGGGACAGTTCTCCTCCCGAAGCGATTTTGTGAAGCGGCTTTAAATCCTCGCCCGCGTTGGCGGAAATTAGAAACTCCGCCTCGTCGCAGCCGTTTTTTGTGTACCTGCCCTCTTTTATATCGGCCACAAAACGCACGCCCGACATGTTAAGATACTCAAGCACCTCGCAAACCTTTTTTGCCAGCTCTTTGCCCGCCTTCTTACGGCTGTCTGATAACCTTTTGCCGGCGGAAATGAGATTTTGCTTTGCGGTTTCAAGCTCGGCCGCAAGCTCTGCGGCGCGCTTGTCCGAAAAGGTTATGTTTTCAAGCTCGGTTTTGGCGCCCTTTAAAAAGTCCAGCATTTTCTCTTCGCTGTTGCCGTACTTATGCATAAGCCGATAAAGCATATCAAGCCTTTGGTTTATCTCGTCCACGGTTTGTTCGGAGTAGTCGGCGTTGTCAAGAAAGCTTTCTATATTCGCAAAAACATCCTCCGCTTTTGAGATTATCACATTGATATCCTCAAAAGCCCTTTGCGCCTCGGTGCCGTTTATACCGCTTAAAGCCTTTTGGGCAATATCAAGCTTTGTAAGTATGCCGTCGTTTTCATCATCGCCCGAAAAGAGCTGCCGCGCCAACATAAAAGCCTTCAAATGCTTTTCATAATTTTCGGCAATTTCAAGCTTTGATTTAAGCGCTTCTATCTCCCCGACCTTGATATCGGCCTCTTCAAGCTCCTTTATCTGGAATTTTAAAAGTCCTATTTTATACTGCTTTTCGTCCTCATCAATTTCAAGGGCTTTAAGCTCTTTTCGTATACGGTTTAAGTTTTTAAACTCGCCGTAATATTCCTCTTTTAAAGGGCTGTTTTCAGCCACGGCATCGATAAAATCACAGTGTTTTTCGGGGTTTAACAGTGCCTGATTGTCGTGCTGGCCGTGAATGTTTACAAGAAAAACGGCAATTTCCTTTAAAACCGAGGCGGTTGCCGGTTTGCCGTTTATTTTTATTAAGCCCTTGCCCGAAAGACTGAGCTTTCTTGTGATGAGGATGTTGCCATCCTCGTCCGGAGTTACGTCATATTCCCGAAATGACGATATTATATCTTGCGGGAAATCGCCGAAAAGCGCCGAAACCTCCGCACTGTCGCACCCGGCACGGATAAGATCCTTTGAGGTGCGCTCACCTAAAACCGCGTTTATCGAGTCGATTATTATGGATTTTCCGGCTCCGGTCTCACCGGTTAAGACGTTGAAACCGTCGGTAAACTCAATATCACACGATTCGATTACGGCAATATTTTCAATATGTAAATATTTAAGCATAATATTACCGCCATTTATAAAAGGTTTTCCAGTCTTTTTGCAAGCTGCTGCGACTCCTTCTCGCCGCGCGTAACCATAATTATTGTGTCATCACCCGCAAGCGAGCCGAGCATCATATCACCGAACATGGCGTCAACCGCTACACAGGCGCTTGAAGCCATGCCGTTGTAGCATTTAATTACAACGTTGTTCAGCGAATAATCAATGCTTTTAACCGACTTTGCGAACATTTCGCTATAATGAGTGTCGCTGTGCTCTTTGGTTGGATCTTCATTCGCAAGGTAACGGTAGTTTCCGTCCTTGTCCCTGCCCTTTACAAGCTTTAATTCCTTAATATCCCTTGAAACGGTGGACTGTGTTACATCAAATCCGGCTTTGCGAAGCGCGTTTTGAAGATCCTCTTGGGTAACGCAAATTTGATTTTTTATAAGCTTTAAAAGCATTTGCTGACGTTTCGCCTTCACCTTACACACTCCTTGAATCCTTGAATTTATATGACAAGGTCTTATAAAACGACCTGTTATTAAGACGTATTAACTGCGCAAAATCCGGCGACTTCTTTATTACAATATCGGTACCGGGTTTTACGGCGGTTACCTTTCTGCCGTCCACCGTCAGGAATATATCGCTGCGCTTTTTTGAAAAAGCGTTTACCAAAACGGTATTTCCGGCGCCTAATAGTATCGGCTTTGCCGACAGCGAGTGCGAGCATATCGGCGTTATGCACATACACTGCATAAGCGGGTCTATAATCGGGCCGCCCGCCGACATTGAATAGGCAGTCGAGCCGGTGGGGGTTGAGATTATAAGCCCGTCGGCATGGTAGTTTATCGAGTCTCCGGCCACCGTTACCGAAATATCTATTATTCTTGAGATAAAGCCGCTGGTTATTACGGCATCGTTTAAGGCCTTGTATTCGCCTATTTGCCTTCCGTTTTCGCTGACCGTTACCGATAACATCATTCTTCTTTCAATGAAATATTTGCGGTATTTCAGTTTCGAAACCAATGAAAGCTCATCCTGCTCAAGATTTGCAAGATACCCCATATGCCCGGCGTTTATGCCCAGCACCGGCTTGTTGTCCGCCGCTGCGCGCTTGGCATATCGGATAATCGTACCGTCGCCGCCTATGGTAATTATCACATCGGCTATTTTGAAAAGCTCTTCCTCGGGGGCGTGCTTGAAATTAGTCGCTATTATGGTATCCGGCAGATAGGCTTCTATGCCCTCAGCCTTTAATATCTCCCCTAATTTTTCCACAACCTCGGTTGAACCGCACTTGTCAAGGTTGGGTAAAACGACAACTACCAAAAAAATCTTCCTTTCATTAAAGATTATCAGGCTCCAAAGACTGACCTTGAGAGTTCAATACCTCATAGGATTTTTCCACAATCTGCTCTGCTAAAACTTCCGTATACTGCGCAGGCTCTGTGTCCTTTCTTATATAACACAGGTATTCAATATTCCCTTCAGGCCCCTTAATGGGCGAAAAATCAAGCCCCAACAATGAAAAATTGTTTTCCTTTATAAGACCGATTACCTTTTCGATTACGGCTATGTGAACCTTTTTATCCCTTACAACGCCCTTTTTGCCGACATTTTCCTTTCCGGCCTCAAACTGGGGCTTTATAAGGCAGACCGCTTTGCCGCCCTCCTTTAAAAGGGTATGCATAACCGGCAGAATGTGGGAAAGGGAAATAAAGGAAACATCCACCGAGGCAAAATCCGGCGGTAAAGGCACCTGTTCCTTTGTAACATAACGGAAATTCGTCCGTTCAAGGTTTACAACACGCTCGTCTGTTCTAAGCCTCCAGTCAAGCTGACCATAGCCGACGTCAATCGCATAAACCATTTTGGCGCCGTTTTGAAGCATACAATCGGTAAACCCGCCAGTAGAAGCCCCAATATCGGCGCAGACACAGCCTGTTAAATCAATACCGAAAACCTGTATGGCCTTTTCAAGCTTTAATCCTCCGCGGCTTACATATTTTAAGGGCTGACCCCTTACCTCTATTACATCATCGGCTTTTACGGGAGTACCTGCCTTATCCGACTTTTGGTTGTTGACAAATACTATTCCCGACATAATAAGCCGCTTGGCTTTTTCGCGGCTGTCGACAAAGCCGCGCTCGACCAAAGCCACATCCAACCTGACCTTAGGCATTTTCCTCTCCCCGGATTTTATTTATCATAGCTAAACTGTCAAGCTTATATTTTTTAAGCGCGCTGCTGATTTCGGCCATCGGCACAAAGACATTCGGCACCGCGTTTATGCTGAATTTGCCTTTATACCCGCGCTCTAACAGGGCGGAGGCCAAATGTTCGCCTATGCCGCCGTTTTTAACCGTTTCTTCGAAAACGTAAATCTCTTTAAACTCGCTGATTTTTTGAATTATTTCTTCCGACAAAGGATAAATTTTGTTAAGCTTTATAATATTAACATCCCTTTCGACTTCCCTTGCCGCAACGCTTTCGGAGAAAAGCCTGCCGTAGGTTACAATCACTTTTTCACAGTTCCCGGGGATTAAGGTATAGTCCCCCGTAAAATCCACATCCATAGAAGGCTTTTCGCAGCCGCGCGGATATCTTACGGCAAACATACCGTCATTTTCCGCAACATATTTGATGCGGTATTCCAGTTCCTTATAGCTGCCGGGCGAATAAATCTGTATCCCCGGCACCGAAGTTAGGTACGAAACATCAAAAATGCCCTGATGGGTTTCGCCGTCCTCCCCGACAATGCCCGCCCGGTCAATCAGCAGTCTTACAGGTAAGCCGCCGATTGCCATATCGTGGATTATCTGGTCAAAGCCGCGCTGCAAAAAGGAGGAATAAACCACAAAAAACGGCTTTAACCCCTGTTTTGCAAGCCCTGCGGCGAATGTTACCGCATGCTGTTCGGCAATTCCGACATCGAAAAAGTTCTGTTTATATTCGCGCGCAAAATCGGAAAGCCCCGTACCCTCGGTCATGGCAGCTGTTATGGCGCAAATTGTTTTGTCCTTGGCCGCCAGCTCGCAAAGGGTGTTGCCCGCAACCTTTGAGAAATTCAGATTGCTGCCGCAGACGGCGCCTTCCTCTATATCAAATGGTGAAACGCCGTGATAATTTTTCGGGCTGCTTTCGGCAAAGTGGTAACCCTTGCCCTTTGTTGTGATAACATGCACAAGAGAGGGGCGGTTGTATTCCTTTGCAACCTTAAAAAGGGATTCCATTTCCGAAATGTTGTGCCCGTCCACCGGCCCCAAATAATTAAAGCCCAAAACGGCGAAAACATTGCTTTTATAAACGATATTTTTAAAGGTTTCCTTTACCGAATATATAAAGCCGTTAAGCGGCTTGCCGATAACCGGAATAGCCAGCAAAAAGCGGCTTATCGCATACTTGAAATGGTGGTAACGTGGGCGGTTGCGAAGCTTTGTAAGGGTTCTGGCAATAGCGCCGACGTTTCGTGAAATGGACATTTTATTGTCATTCAAAACGACAATGAAATTACTGCGCCCGCCGCCTGAATTGTTAAGCGCCTCGTACGCCATGCCTCCGGTCATAGCCCCGTCTCCGATTACCGCGACGGCGGTGCCGTCCTCGCCCATTAATCGCTTGGCCTTATATATTCCATAAGCCGCCGATATGGAGTTGCTGCTGTGTCCGGTTACAAACGGGTCGTGTATGCTTTCCTGCGGCCGCATAAACCCCGAAATCCCGTTTTCGGTGCGAAGGGTTGAAAATTTGTTAAAACGGCCGGTAAGCAGTTTATGGGTATAGCTTTGATGACCGACATCAAAAATTATTGCATCCTTTGGGGAAGAAAAGGCACGGTGCAGGGCAACGGTCAGTTCGACCGCGCCGAGATTAGATGCCAAATGACCGCCGTTTTTGGAAACGGTCTCTATAATACAGCTTCTGATCTCTTCACAAAGCTGATCAAGGCTGCTTTGCGGCAGCGCCTTTACATCCTCGGGAGATTTTATTTTACTTAAAATAGGGTATTCCAAATTCGTACATTCCTTTAATATTTTCTGTCAAGTAAGTAGTTTGTGATTTCATAAAGGGTGGCAGTGTCGCCGCCTATTTCGTCCAGCGCATCCAGCGCAGAGTTGGTAAGCTGCGCGGCAATCGCGTAGCATTTTTCCACGCCGTAAAGGGATACGAATGTGGTTTTATTGTTCCGCTTGTCGCTGCCAACAGGTTTGCCGAGCAGTTTTTCATCCGCCTCGACATCTAAAATATCATCGACAACCTGAAAAGCCAGACCCAAATTATAGCCGTATTTCGCAGCGCTTTTAAGGGTGTCCTCATCCGACCTTCCAGCCACTATACAGCCGATAGAGGCCGCGGCTATGATTAAGGCCGCGGTTTTGCGCATATACATATCCTGAAGCTCGAAAGCCTCGGGCGTTTTCTCCTCAAAAAGCAAATCCATAACCTGACCGCCGATCATTCCATGAAGCCCTGCGTTGGTGCTTAAAAATGATACGGCTTTTAGCGCCCTTTGAGCCGGCACATTCGCGTTGGAGGCTACGAAAAATGCCTCTGTCAGCAAGGTATCCCCCGCAAGCAGCGCCATATCCTCGCCAAACGCCTTGTGGCAGGATGGCTTTCCGCGGCGCATATCGTCGTTATCCATGCAGGGCAGGTCGTCGTGTATCAGTGAATAAGTGTGTATCATCTCAATGGCAACGGCAAAATCCAGCGCATCCAAAGGATCCCCGCCGCAAAGCCGGCAAAATTCCATCATAATAATCGGCCGGATTCTCTTGCCGCCAAGCAAGAGGCTATAACGTGCGGCATCTATTACCTTGTTATAGACGCAGTCGCTTTGCGGGAAAAGCTCGTCAATGCGGTTTTCCACAAGAGCGCGGTAATTTTTAAATAAATCTTCAAGCATCGGTTTCATTCTCCGTCTTAAACTCTGTTAAAGAAAGTATACGCTTTTGGGCATTTTTAAGCGCTTCTCTGCATAAGTTTATATTTTTCATTCCCTTTTCAAAAAGCTTAATAGACTCCTCAAGCGAACACTCTCCGCTTTCAAGTCGGGCAACTATATTTTCAAGTGAAGACAGGGATTCTTCAAAGCTTATTTTATTTTCCGCCATTTATGCCACCTCTTGTAATTTTCTTAACCTCACACTCTGCCTTGCCGTCGGCGAAAATAAGTTCAATATTATCCCGCTCGTTTAAATTTTCAACCGTACTTATAATCCGCCCGTCCTTTTTTACGGCGGCAAAACCGCGTGAAATCGTTTTAAGCGGGCTTAAAGCATCAAGAATTACGGCTTTTTTTGAGAGTGCAAGCTCGGCCAAGTCAAGTTTATTTTTTATCGACGCCAAAAGCCGGTCTGACAATCTGTCGAGCGTTTCGGCATTTTTGTATATAAAGGCATCTTTAGGATTTTTAAAGAAATGACTTGAAATACAGGCTTCAAGCCTTGCTTTTGCATAATCTTTGCGGCTGCTTAAAAGTGTTTTTAAATGCGCGGCGGTTTTTGTAAGAAGCGATAATATCTCGGCTTTGTCCGGCACCGCAAGCTCGGCCGCCGCAGAGGGCGTAGGCGCGCGAAGGTCGGACACAAAATCGCAGATTGTAAAATCGGTTTCATGCCCCACCGCCGAAATTATCGGGAAGGGGGATTCGTAGATTTTTCTTGCCAGCCGTTCGCTGTTAAATGCCCACAAGTCCTCAATCGAACCGCCACCGCGACCGATTATCGCAAGGTCTATACCCGAAAGACGGTAAAGCCGGTCAAGGGTGTCAAGCATTTCGGGTACAGCCGATTCTCCCTGAACCGATACGGGACAAAGGACAATTTCGGCTATCGGCCAGCGGCGGGCAAGAATATTCATAATATCCTGCACCGCAGCGCCGCTGCTTGAGGTGATAACGGCAATCCTTTTAGGAAATTTCGGCAGCCGACGTTTGGTTTCGGGGTTAAAAAGTCCCTCAGCTTCAAGCTTGGCCTTGGTTTGCTCAAACTGGAGGGCTATATCCCCTTGACCCGCTGCCAGCATTTCCTCGGCATAGAACTGGTATTGGCCGTCTTTCTCGTAAAGCGAAGCCCTGCCGCGAAGCACCACCTGCATACCGTCCTGCGGCGCAAATTTCACCCGTGCCGCAAAGGAGCGGAACATTACGCAGCGGATAGCGGCATCGCTGTCCTTTAAAGTAAAATATATATGTCCGCTGGAGTAATGGCTTTTTAGGTTTGAAATTTCCCCGATTACGCAGATGTTTGAAAGTCTGGGGTCGCCTTCCAGAAGGGATTTTACATAGAAGTTTAATTGTCTGACTGTTAAGGCCTTAGACTGCATATCAACCCTGCTTTGCCACGGTTGAAAGGATACCGTTTACAAAGGAGGCATCCTCGTTCGTTGCGTATTTTTTGCAAAGCTCCACCGCTTCGTTTATTGAAACCGAAATCGGAATTTCCTCCATAAACTTCATCTCAAAAATCGCAAGCCGCAAAATTGCAAGTGAAGTTTTTGAAATACGTTCGATTTTCCAGCCGATTGCGTTTTTTGAAATAATCGAATCTATATAATCGACATTGTCGTAAACTCCGGAAAAAACGGTTTTAATATATTCGTCAGGCTCAAGGTCCCGCGCTTCGGCCGCCGCCTCCAGAATTTCATCTATACTGTCCTTTGAAAAGATTTTTTCGAATATTAAAATAAAGGCTGCTTCTCTTGCATTTTTACGTGTCATACAGGCACCTCTTTCATTTTTGGAGGAAAATCATTTTAATTGTTTTAAGTATATATCAAAATATGCATAATTTCAAGTTTTATAATGCATATTTTCATAAAAATAGGACGGAGCGTACCGTCCTATTATTAAGGTTTACCCTTTTTATTTTATTTTCGCATTTTCATACAGAAAATCCATAACCTTTTCGGTTAAAACTATTTGCTCAAAATAATAGTTGCCGTAGTATTCCCTTACATCGTCGGCCTTTACATCATCCCTGCCTATTGATTTTACATATTCTTTTATCTTGTCATCAATATCTTTATTACTGATTTCAATTCCTTCTGTTTTTGCGATATAATAAACCGGCATCTGGTCTTTCATCATAGGCTTTATTTTATTCTCTAAAAATTCGGTTTCGAATTGCTCTTCGGTATAACCCATAGCTTCCAGATAATCGGAAAATTTTATATTATACTGGCTATACTGGTTTATAATATCGTTTTCAAAGCGTTTTCTTTCGTTTTCATACAGGTAATCAAGGTCTTCCTTAGGATAATCGGTTATTTTGGAGTTTGCCAAAACGGTATCGAGAAGATACTGCTTGATTGCCCGCATTTTAAGATCCTTTTCATATGCTTCAACCGATTTAAAGCCCAAAGACGAATACATATCCTTAGGCGCTTTATGCCGCTTTACCGAATTGACCTTAACCGTGAAAACAACGGCGGCTCCGGCAAGCTCCTTATTGCCGTAATCGCTTGGGAAGGTAAGGGGCAAATCGACAGTGCTGCCGATTTTTGCACCTATAAGGCCTTCTTCAAAGCCCGGAATAAAGGTACCCGAACCTATTTCCAAATCATATCCTTGAGAAGTTCCGCCCTCAAAAGCAACGCCGTCCTTTTTGCCTTCATAGTCTATGTTGGCAATATCGCCGTCTTGAACCTTGCCTTCGGTTAATTGATCATAAAGGTCATGCTCGCTCGCATCGGTTGCCGCCATGTCCTCAATATAACCCAAAATCGTGTCGGACACGCTATCCACCGGAAGATTTTTGTATTCATCAAGCTTTACGTACTTTGATAAATCAACCTTACTGTAAAGAAACTGCTTACCCTTGCCGCAGGATGCGAAAACCGCCATAATCATAAATGCAGCAAGAACGACTGCGAGAGTTCTTATAAATTTTTTCATAAACTATTATCCTCTGCTTTCCCTAATTCGCCTTTTGAGGCGCTTTTTAAATATGCGTTAATAAATCCGTCCAGATCTCCGTCCATTACTGCATTGATGTTTCCGGATTCATAACCGGTTCTGTGATCCTTTACCAAGGTATAGGGCATAAAGACGTAGGAACGTATCTGCGAACCCCATGCAATATCCTTTTGCACGCCCTTTATGTCCTCGATTTTCTCAAGATGCTCGCGCTCCTTGATTTCAAGAAGCTTAGATTTTAACATTCTCATTGCCTGCTCACGGTTTTGGAACTGGCTGCGCTCGTTCTGGCAGGCAACGACAATCCCCGTCGGTATATGCGTTAGCCGAACGGCCGAAGAGGTCTTGTTTACGTGCTGACCGCCGGCGCCTGAAGAGCGGAAAACATCCATTTTAACGTCCTCTTCGCGGATTTCTATGTCGGTGTCGTTGCTGATTTCCGGCATAACTTCCAAGGATGCAAATGAGGTGTGCCGCCTTCCCGTAGCATCAAACGGGGATACACGCACCAGTCTGTGAACCCCCGATTCGCTTTTTAAGTAGCCGTAGGCGTTCTGCCCTTCTATTCTTAAAGTGCAGCTTTTAAGTCCGGCTTCCTCGCCGTCAAGAAAATCAAGCATCTGCACTTTAAAGCCGTGCCGCTCGGTCCAGCGGGTATACATACGGACAAGCATTGAAACCCAGTCCATAGCCTCGGTGCCGCCGGCTCCGGCGTGGAAGGTGAGTATGGTGTTGTTGCCGTCGTACTCGCCGGTCAAAAGGGTTGTCAGGCGAAGTGAGGCGACATCCTTTTCAAGCTGGGTAATTGAGTTTTCAAGCTCCTCAATTAACGAAAGATCGCCCTCTTCCTCTCCCATCTCAATAAGCAGACAAAGATCCTCATATGAAGTGCGTATTTTGTCATAGGTTTCAACCGTACTTTTAAGTTTTGAGGTTTTTTGGGTTACCTTTTGCGAATTTTCAAGGTCATCCCAAAACCCCGGTGCCGCAGCCTTTGCTTCAAGCTCCTCGATCTCGCGAATAAGCTTATCGTAACCCAGAGCATCCTTCAAATCCCGAATCTCCGGTTCGCTCGCGGTGAGCCTGAGCCTTAGCTGTTCAAATTCCAGCATAAATTCCCTCCATTATCTTTTAAGTACAAACGCGCACCAATTATCCCGATAGCACTCTTCTATAACCTTAAACCCGTTGTTTTGTACGGCTAAAAGGACATCGTCTTTTCTTAAATCAATAATTCCGGATACAATGAGCACTGCGTCATCATTTAAAAAATTTGCCGCGTCGGGCAAGAGCCTTATTATCACATCAGCCACAATATTCGCGCAGACAAGGCCGAATTTCCCGCTTACCTTGTCGGCAAGGTCGCCTAAAATAAAGGACGTTTTATCTGTAAGATTATTAAGCTGCGCGTTTTCCTTCGCTGTCTTGACCGACAAAGGGTCAATGTCAACCCCTGTGGCTGACTCGGCGCCCAAAAGCACCGCAGCAAGGCTTAAAATACCGCTCCCGCAGCCGATATCAAGCATTTTAGTGTCTTTCTTTAAATGCTCTTCCAAAAGTTCCAAACAAAGCGAGGTGGTGGCATGGGTGCCGGTTCCGAATGCGGCGCCCGGGTCTATTTTTAAAATTACGCGGCCTTCTTTGTTTTCATAATTCTCCCAGCTTGGCACCACCGCCAGCTTTTGGCCGATTTCTATTGTATGAAAATACTTTTTCCAGTTTTCGTTCCAGTCGGAATCGTCCACTCCGACAGAGCCGATTGTAAAGGGGATTTGTGCGGCCGTAAATCTTTCTTTTAAAAACTCCAAAGCTTCGGCCGCATTGTCGGACTCGGAAATATAAATGTGTATCACCGAGTTATCACGGTCTTTTTTGGTTAATTCCTCATCAATCAAATCAATATGCGCAATCTCAAGCGCGCTGTCTTCAAGATCCGAATAGTCCTCAATATAAATTCCGTAAGGCACAACCATATTCGCAATGGCAGCCGCGCTTTCGGTATATTCGTTCGGCACGTTTATTGTAATTTCGGTCCAATTCATTTAATCACCGTTAAATATTCTAACATATAAGTTGTAAAAAAGCAACCGCGCGTATTAGGGCATGAGTCAATCAAAATAAAGGTTTTCGGGCGAGTTTTCGAAAAATTTTATAACATCCTCCATTTTAGCGAAAACGGTTCCCTGAACCATTCCGTTTCTGCCGCCACCCCTGACGTTTAAATTGCCCTTAAACTCTTTGAAAAAGCGATCGAGTATATCATCCTTGCCGCAAACGGCAAACAAAAATCCGTCCTTTGTCGGGCTTAATACGCCGCGTATCCCACCGTAGGCTTTATGGAGCTTGTCGGCAAAAACTTGAAGCTCCTTTATTTCAAGGTCGTTTTCGAAAACCGCGGTTATTTTGCGGTCATCCAAAAAAGCGGCGACCTTTTGTTCTATTGACTGCCTTTTTAAAAGGGCAAGCTTTTGCTTAAGATCGGATATATCGTCAAGCAGCCTTTTTACCCCCTCGGCCGCCTGCTCCTGCTTTACCGCAAGGTCGCAGGAAATGGAGCGCACATTGTCATACTTAATGTTGTAATCCGCCAAAGCCCTGCGGCCGCATTTCATTTCTATTCTTACCCCGCCGCGAAGCTTTTCACTGTCAAGCAGCTTGATAATACCGATTTCGGCAGCGCTTTTTACGTGCGGCGCGCAGCAGGCGCAAATGTCCGTCCCTTCTATTTCAACAATACGCAAGTTCTCGTCAATTTCCTTTTTGCTGCGGTAATTAAGGGTGGATAAAGTTTTTTTGTCGGGGTAATATGTAGTGAATTTTACGTTTTTATATACCGCTTCGTTTGCCTGGTCTTCGATTCTTAAAATCTGCTGGCGGGAAAGCGATATATCAAAATCCACCGTTACAATATCGTTTCCGAGATGGAAGCCCACATTTTCGCAGCCGTAAAGGCTGTGGGCAATTCCGGAGACGATATGCTCACCGGAATGCTGCTGCATAAAATCAAAGCGGCGCTCCCAGTCTAAAATGCCTGTAACGGTACCGCCTTCCTTTAAAGGTAGGTCTGTGTAATGGATTATCTGTCCGCTTTTTTCCTGAACATCCAAAACGTTAGCAATGTCAAGTTTTCCATTGTCACTTGCCTGTCCGCCCCCTTCGGGGAA
>JBMNVM010000019.1:0-13786 GCA_050946805.1 Acutalibacteraceae bacterium
ATATCTTATAGGAGAAAATTGTGTTATAATGAACAAAATGGAGAAATAAATCAAGCAAAGAGTATTAATCCTCCCGTAGTGTTTGTATTATGAACACTTAAAATAGCCGTAACTTTTACAACAAATTGCACTTAGTGGCATTTTCTTTTAAAATCTAAAATTAAAACGTGGCGAACCTTGGTTTGCCACAGGGGAGACAAAATGAATCTGCAAAAATTTAAAGGTATATTCCCCGCCCTGCTGACCCCGTTTGACAAGGACAACAAAATTGATGAAAAAGCGCTAACACGGCTTATTGAATGGAATCTTGAAAAAGGGGTAAGCGGCTTTTATGTGAACGGCAGCACCGCCGAGGTTTTCATGCTAAGTGATAGCGAGCGTATACGCCTTTATCACCTTGTAAGCGAAATCTGCCGCGGCCGCTGTACCTTAATTGCGCATATTGGCGCGATAAGCACCGACCAGACCATAGCTTACGGCAAGATTGCCGAAAAATGCGGGTATGATGCAATATCATCTGTCGCCCCGTTTTATTACAAATTTTCCTTCGAGGAAATAAAAAACCACTACTTTTCGGTTGTAAACCAGGTAAACCTGCCAATGATAATCTACAATTTCCCGGTATTTTCCGGAGTTTCGCTGCTTAGCGCCGACAATATAGCCCTCTTTCTTTCAGACGACCGATTTATCGGCGTGAAACACACTTCAAGCGACTTTTTTGCAATGGAGCAGTTTAAATCGGCTTTCCCCGAAAAACTTGTATACAACGGGTATGACGAAATGTTTCTGGCCGGCCTTGCTATGGGGGCTGACGGCGGCATTGGCAGCACCTACAACTTTATGGCGGAAAAGTTTATAAAAATACAAGCCCTTTTTAAAGAGAATAAAATGGGCGAGGCACTCAAGGTTCAGCATACAGCCAACAAAATTATTGCCGCCCTTTGCAAAATCGGTGTGCAGCGGGGCGAAAAGGCAATTTTGAACCTGCTTGGCTATAATTTCGGAAACGCAAGAGCACCCTTTTTGCCCTTGACATCTGCCGACTATGATTTTGTAAAGGAAAACATTATCCCGCTTCTTTAAAATATGCCGCCAAGCGACAAAATCCTAATAAACAAAATCGAATTTTTACACAAAAAGAGCCTGTTTTTCGCAGGTTCTTTTATTTTCTGTTAATATTGGCTCGGCAATACCGCCCCGAATTTAAAGACAAGCTTTAAGGGTTTCGCCAATACTGTCATTAAGGACAAGGTTGGCTAAATTATCGTAAGGAGTGGGGGTTTTGTTAATTAAAACAAGCTTATCGCCCGAATAATAATTAATCAATCCGGCAGCGGGATAGACCGTCAGTGATGTTCCGGCTACGATTAGCACTTCGGCGTTTTTGATATACTGTATTGATTTGTTTAAAATATCCATATCAAGGCTTTCTTTATACAAAACAACATCCGGCTTAAGCGTTCCGCCGCAGCGGTCGCACTTCGGCACACCGTTGCTTTTCAAAACATAGTCCAATGCAAAAAACTTTTGGCAGTTCATACAATGATTTCTGTATACGGACCCGTGCAGCTCCAGAACCTCTTTGCTGCCTGCCTTTTGATGCAGTCCGTCAATATTCTGGGTGATTACAGCCTTCAGCTTACCCATTTGTTCAAGTTTTGCAAGCGCTAAATGGGCATTGTTGGGCTGCGCATCTTTGTATATCATTTTGTTCTTGTAATAATCGTAAAAATCCTCTGTATTGCTCATAAAAAAAGAGTGCGAGAGCATTTCTTCGGGGGATAATCCTTTGTTCCCTACACGTTCGGCATAAAGCCCGCCTGTGCTTCGAAAATCCGGGATATTACTTTCGGTCGAAACGCCTGCGCCACCGAAAAATACGATATTGTTTGACGAATTGATAATATCCCGCAATTTTGAAACCTTTATGCTTTCCATAAAACTCCCCCTCCCCGCACTTAAAAAAATTAAGAAAAAGTTTTATACAGTTACAAAAAACCTTTGTTACCTGTTTTTATAGTCGTGAAAAAGGTTCTCTATTGACCGGTCGTAGGTTTTCTCGCCGGCTTTCGAAAAGAAACAGCCCGGCACCTCCCCGCTCCCGCGGTGAAAGGCTACACATTCGCAGCATTTTCCGTGATGAGCGCACGAGGAATATGTACAAGTGCATTTAATGGTATTGTTGCAAGCCATGTAAAACACCCCGAAAATTAATTACTAACTATATTATACCAGAACCTGCATTATTTTCAAGAAATGAAGATTCAAAATTTCCCTTTTTTAAAATTCACCGAATACCTTTATATAAAAATAGTTGCCGAAAATCAATTTCGGCAACTATTAATTATTCTGCTTTGAAAATAATATATCCCTTGTGTTCGAAATCGGCGTTAATTTTGCCGTTTTTAAACTCAAGCTGCGTACCAAAGGAGAGTAACTCCTTTTGTAAAGCCGCATTACATTCAATCTCTACCGTCTGCTTCTTCGCATCGGTGTTTACAAGGACAATGATTTTCTCATCCTCGTAGCTTCTCATGTAGGAGAGAATTCTTTGAGGATTGGAATTTTCAAGCCAGCAAATATCACCGTCATAAATTGCAGGCTCGTTTTTGTGTATTTCGGCAAGCTGTTTTAAAAGCTTTCTTCGCTTTGCCCCTTTTTCGGTAAGGGCATTTTCCCATTTTACATGAAGACCGCCGAAATACCTGTTGGACACAATACTGTGGCGGGAATCATCGCAGGCTTCGTTGCCGTTGTAGATCATGGGCACACCGTCAAGTGTGAAAATCACCGCAAAGCCGGCCTCTATGCCGCCGGGGCCGAGCGCAATTTCAAATCTGTTTTCGTAACTGTCGCTTGCGGTGTCGTGATTGTCCATGCACCTGATACACCGCCCGTTTTCGGGGTATTCGGCCTTAACCTTTTCACAGTTTTCACGCACTGTATCCGCTCCGACTGTGTTTTGCAGCGCATCGCAAAGTGCAATTCTGAAATCAAAGTTATAATTAATATCAAAGGCTTCAAGCAGCGCTTCTCCCTTTACCCCTTCGTTTAGCATAACGATATTGGGTTTGATTTTCTCTATCCTCTTCCTGCCCTCTATCCAAAAGTCAAGCGGGATGCCGTCCCCAACGTCGCAGCGGTAGCCGTCAACATCAAATTTCTCTACAAAATAGGTCATATTGCTCCAAAGGTATTCCCGAAGCTCCAAATTATCAAAATTCAGCCCCGGGAAATGCCAGCTAAGGCAGTGGGGAGTACCGTCACTTTCCCGCATTATAAAATCGGGATGCCCCGAAAGGAATACCGCCGTAGGGCCGCAGTGAATGAAGACCAGATCCAATAAAACCTTAAGTCCGAGACTGTGGGCGCGGTTTACAAACTCCAAAAGATCCTCATCCGTGCCGTATTCACTGTCTATTTTAAAATAATCCTTAATGCGGTAAGGGTTTTTAGGGTTCTTAAAACCGCTTTGTTTTTGACGATCACTCCAAAATTGCGGGTTCATATCGTCGTCCGACTCCGCAATCGGGCATAGATATACGTGGGTAACCCCCAAATCGGCTATTTCAGGCAGCATTTTGGTAGCAGCAGCTATGGTGCCCTCCCTTGTAAATGCGCGTAAAAATATTTGATAAAACACCGCTCTTTTAACACCTTGTGAAACCTTTTTTGCCTTTGGCTTCATAATTAACACCCCTTTTTGCATAGTATAATCCTTTTTTTCGGTAAAATAAACCGTATAAACGGTACAACAACTCCAAATTTCGAAACTTGACAGAAAGAAAAAAGAAAATTATAATCAAATTGTTAAGGGGTGATAAAGGTATGGAGCTTATATCCAACCCTAAAGACATCCGCATACTGGGTGTATACGAAATCTCCCGCACACAACGACGGTGGATGACCGAAAAACGAAACATATCGGTTTTAAGCTGCCGCCTTCGCGGCGAGGCGGAGTTTTATTTTAAGGGCGAAAAATATGTTGTGGGAACAAATGATTTATTATATATCCCTGCTAACATAGAGTACAGTCAGGTATCCCGCGGTGAAAATCTTATTGCCGTTCATTTTATGGCCAATGACTGCCTGGATCGGGATATAAAGGTCATAAAATCCCAAGACAACCGTTTTGCGCAGGATTTTAAAAATATCTGCCGAAGTTGGGCGGAGGAAACCGCCGAGGGCAGATACCTTGCCGTTTCAATGTTTTATAACCTCTTGTCTCGCTTGTCCGCCAAGGTAAGCGAAAAGTCTTCCGGCCGAATTTCCGCAGGTATTAACTACATTAAAAACAATTATAGAAGCAGCGCGCTGACCGTCAGCGATGCGGCAAGGGAAGCCTTTGTAAGTGAGGTTTTTTTCAGGCGCATTTTAAAGCGGGAAACCGGAATGTCGCCAATTAAATACATTAACCACCTTCGCATTGAAGCCGCAAAGGAGCTGCTTTTGGGCAACTATTATTCCGTAAGTGAAATTGCATATATGTGCGGCTTTTCGGATGTTAAATATTTCTCCCATGTTTTTAAGCAAATGACCGGTATGACACCGACACAATATATTAACTCGAAATTACAATAAATCAAAAATAAAAATAACTTTTTAAAGGAAGAACGCTTTTGAATACCACCCATCAAATCCACCCGATTAAGCCGCTTTACGGCCCGCAGTCGGAAATACTTATTTTAGGCAGCTTCCCATCTGTTAAATCACGCGAAGTTGCCTTCTTTTACGGACACCCCCATAACCGCTTTTGGAGAGTACTTGCCGGTGTTTACGATACCTCTGTGCCGGTAACGGTTGAGGAAAAAAGGGAGTTTGTACTCTCACACCGCTTAGCTCTTTGGGATGTGATTGCCTCCTGCGATATTGCAGGCTCGTCCGACAGTTCCATTAAAAATGTCGTACCAAACGACCTGACTTTAATTTTGAAAAACAGCCATATAAAAAAAATATTTGTAAACGGCAAAACGGCTTTCAATCTTTACAATAAATACATTTTACCTGTCATAAACATTAAGGCTATCTACCTGCCCTCCACAAGTCCGGCAAATGCCGCCTTTTCGCTTGAGCGTTTGATTGAAGTATGGCGCTCAGAAATATTAAGGGCTGACGATAAGGGCTTAAGCGCCGATTAAAGCCTTAAATCACAAATGCTTTCTGGTAAAAACCTGCGGCAGACACCTTGCGTGCCTGCCGTTATTGTTTGCGTTATTAAAAGCTTTTGCCTACCCTTTTTTATTTTAGTTTTGCTTCTTATTTGTCATTCGTTTTACCAAATTATCAAGATTAACCACCGTCTGGCGGCTTAAAAAGTGCTCGATTTTTTCGGTTTTTTTAACTGGTTTTCGGAATTGTTAAGCAAACACAGAAAACGGTGTACAACATCATGGCGATAAATCAGATATTCCCCCGCCGCTTTGCCCTTTTCGGTAAGGGATATATTGCCGTACCGTTCGGCTTTAATGTATCCGAGGTTATTTAGCTGCTGCACCATTTTTGATGATGAGGAGGGGCGCACATTAAGATTAGCGGATAAATCCCTTATCTTAACATATCCGTTTTTTTGAAGGATTCTGCAAATCATTTCAAGGTAATCCTCCATTGCCGAGGTAAACTTCTCTTCCTCAAGCAGTTGGTAGCCTTTTAGGGTGTAAAAGCCCTGCATTTTATCCATTTATGTCTCCTTCTTGCCCGCACACTTAAGACAAAAGCGCATACAATAAAATTAGAATGTTCCCTTAAACTAATAATATTCAGAGGTTGAGCTTGTTATGAACTCATATTGCACACTTAACGATATAAAACCCGGCCAGCACGCCGTTATTCAAAAAATAAATTCCACAGGCAGTATGCGCAGAAGACTTCTCGATATAGGGCTTATTGAAAGTACCGAAGTTGAATGTATTGGTCGCAGCCCCGGTGGAGACCCTTCTGCCTTTCTAATACGCGGGGCTGTAATCGCCATTCGCTCCGAAGACTGCAACAATATTTTAATTAAAGCTTAAAGGAGCTTGCTTGCCATGGGGCTTACAAACAGTTCTGTCGGAATAAAGGCGGTGGACAGCGGGCTTGTTATAAAGAAAAAAACAAGTTCGGATAGGGTTATCGCATTGGCCGGCAATCCGAATGTTGGGAAAAGCACCGTTTTTAACGCCCTTACGGGGATGAACCAGCACACCGGCAACTGGCCGGGGAAAACGGTCGCAAACGCGCAGGGGTACTGGGCTGGCAAAAATCACTCATATGTATTAGTCGATATCCCCGGCACCTACTCCCTTATGGCCCACTCGGCTGAGGAAGAGGTAGCCCGTAATTTTATATGCTTTGGCGACCCCGATGCGGTCATTGTCGCCTGCGATGCCACCTGCCTTGAAAGAAACCTAAACCTTGTGCTTCAGACCATTGAAATTTCAAAGCGGGTAATTGTCTGTGTAAATTTAATGGACGAAGCGAAACGAAAACATATAAGAATTGACTTAAAGCTGCTCTCAAAACGGCTTGGCGTGCCTGTTGTGGGCATTGTCGCACGCAAAAAGAACCTTAAAAGCCTGACCGACACACTTGATAATACCTTCGATGATAAAATAAGCTTCAATCCTGCCCCAATAACCTATCCGGAAAAAATCGAAGAAGCCATCGCCATTCTGGAAAACGCTTTGCCGCAGAGAATAAAAGAAAAAATCAACAGCCGATGGTTAAGCCTTAAACTGCTTGATTCTGATGAGTCGCTGTTAAATGAAATCAACACATATTTAAATTGCGACTTTTTATCTTTAGAGGGTATCAGAAAGGCACTTTTAATGGCTCAAAGTATTTTGGAGGAAAACGGGATAGATAAAGACAAACTTAAGGATATTATAGTATCTACCCTTGTAACCAAGGCGGAACAAATATGCAAAGACGCGGTTACATATGAAAAAGAAACATATAATAGGGCCGACCGCCGAATTGACAAAATACTTACAAGCCGCCTTACCGGATACCCGATTATGCTGGCGCTTCTCGCCCTTATTTTCTGGATTACCATTAGCGGTGCCAACTATCCGTCAGGCCTTATAGCAGACGGAATTTTTTGGATACAGGATCGTCTCACCGAATTTTTCTCTTACATCAATGCGCCCGACTGGCTGCATGGGCTGCTTGTTTTAGGGGTATACCGTGTGCTTGCTTGGGTGGTTTCGGTAATGCTGCCGCCAATGGCAATCTTCTTTCCGCTTTTCACATTGCTTGAGGATGTAGGCTACCTGCCACGGGTCGCTTATAATCTTGATAAGCCTTTTAAACGCTGCTGCGCCTGCGGGAAACAAGCGCTTACAATGTGCATGGGATTCGGTTGCAACGCCGCAGGGATTGTGGGGTGCAGGATTATCGATTCCCCGCGGGAGCGCCTTTTGGCTATACTTACAAACAATTTCGTCCCCTGCAACGGTCGCTTCCCGATGATTATAGCCATAATAGGAATGTTTTTTGTAGGAACGGCGGGCGGGCTGTTTTCTACCCTTTTGTCCGCACTTTTGCTGACTTTGGTAATTTTAATAGGCATTCTGGCCACCTTTGCGGTTACCAAATTGCTATCTAAAACTTTGCTTAAGGGTGTTCCCTCCTCCTTTACTTTGGAGCTTCCGCCGTACAGGCGGCCGCAAATAGGAAAGGTAATTGTAAGATCAATACTTGACCGAACCCTTTTCGTTCTTGGAAGAGCCGTTACGGTGGCAGCTCCGGCAGGGCTTATCATATGGCTTATGGCAAACATAAAAATTGCCGACACAAGCATTTTAAACCACTGCGCCGCCTTTCTTGACCCCTTTGCCACACTTATGGGGCTTGACGGGGTTATTCTGCTTGCCTTTATACTCGGTTTGCCTGCAAATGAAATTGTAATACCCATAGTCATAATGGCATATATGTCGCAAGGCTCAATAATCGAGCTGGAAAGCCTTGCCGAAATGAAGGCACTGTTTGTCGCCAACGGCTGGACACCTATAACGGCCATAAGCACCATGCTATTTTCCCTTATGCATTGGCCCTGCTCTACAACCCTTTTGACCATACGCAAGGAGACGGGAGGCTGGAAGTGGTCCGCTGTTGCTGCGGCCATTCCTACCGCCGTGGGGATCGTAGTCTGCATTTTATTCACATCGGTTGCAAAACTGTTTTTGTGAACATATAAAAGCGCAATAAAACAGCCCTGTATATCAAAGCTGATATACAGGGCAAAAACTTTTATGATATTAAACGACTTTTTTCTGTTCTTTTCTTTTTTTGTCCCAATTTTTCCAAATAACCCAAAGGGGACCTGCAATAAAGAGAGATGTAACAGCACCCGATATGATTCCGAATGCCATCGGAATGGCGAATGTTCTAAGGGAGATAAGACCATAAAGCTCCGATACTACAACAATCGTCATAATAGCCAAGAAGGTTGTAACAGAAGTTACAATGTTTCTTACCATACATTGATTAATACTGTCGTTTACGATTTCACTAATTCCCTTGTCGTTACTGCGCCTGCTGAGTTCACGTACACGGTCGTATATAACGATTGTGTCGTTAAGCGAATAACCGAGGATTGTGAGAACTACGGCAATGTAGTTGGAATCGATCTGCAAACGGAAAATAACGCAGATAAAGAAGGTTACAAAAACATCCAAAACAATGGCGCAAAGCGCAGTAATCGCCGCGGAAACACCGCCGATTTTACGGAAGCGGATTCCGACATAAATTATAACAAAGATTGCGGTGAGTATAACGGCAACAATACTTTTCGCAAAGAAGGTTCCGGCCACCGTCGGGCTTACCGAGTTTGAATTATAAAGTTCAACCTTGTTATCCTTGAACTTCTCGGCAAGTGCTTTGGTCAACGCCTCCTGCGTTTCGGCAGAGACCGACTTCTTGCCGGCCAATACTATTTCAAAGGTTTTGGTGTCACCCGCCAAAGCGGTGCTTTTTGAAATGCTGAAGTTTGCATCCAGCTTTTCGTCCACCACTTTGGTTATTTCGTCATCGTTTATTTCACCAGTATATGAGTAAGATATTCTTGTACCGCCGCTGAAGTTGATATCAAGATTAATTCCAAAGAAGGAGGCTACGGTACCGGCAAGAAAAAATATCACATATACAATTAATACAACCTTAAAAGCTTTGTAAACATTAATATTACTCTTACGCATTTTTCTTACCTCCGTAAAGCCAAGGATTTCTGAAAATCTTCAGCTGCGAAATACTCTTAACCATATACTTGGAAGCAAGTACGCCCATTATAAGGTTAAATATTGTTCCAACCAAGAGGGTATAGCCGAAAGAGTAAATAGATCCGGTAATTGAAGATCCCAAAAGCGACATTATGGGGGACAAAAGCATTGCAATAATATTTTCAGGTGAGCCGAAAGCACCCATAAGCACAAGTGATACTATAACGATGGTTACGTTACCGTCAATAATCGCGTTTAAGCTGTTCTTAAAGCCGCTGTCAATAGAGCCGTCAAGGGTCTTGCCCTTAGCAAACTCATCACGGATACGCTCGGCCGCGATAACGTTACAGTCAACACCGACACCGATTGAAAGAATGATACCCGCAATACCCGGGATTGTAAGGGTAAAGCTTTTTGCACCTGCAAAGAATCCCGAAATGCAGGCAATAGATCCCGCAAGCTGACCAAGCAGCGCAATGGCTGCGACGAAGCCGTTAAGACGGTAGCGCAAAATCATAAGCAGGCAAACAAGCCCGAAAGCTATGGCACCCGCAATAACCATTACACGCAGCGCGTCCGAACCGAGTGTCGGGGATATTATCTGAAGCTTGCTGTCGTCAACCGACAAGGCAAAGGGAAGAGAACCTGCGTTAATCTTGTCCGCAAGGGACTTAGCCTCTTCGGCGTTTGCCATACCGGTTATATAGGCTCTTCCTCCGGTAATCTGCTGATTAACCGTGGGAGCCTGAATCATATTGTCATCCATCCAGATTGAAATGGTTTTACCAACCAGCTCTTTAGTTGCTGTCGAAAATTTCTGGGAGCCGGAATCGGTAAGCTCAAGATATACTACATACTCATTGCCGTCTTCATCCAATCCGGCCGTTGCCTTTTTAACGTCCTGCGCGCCGCTTAAAATAACATCGTTTTGATCCTCGTTTCGGCAGAACTTCAAAAGGGCGGTCTCGCCAAGCTCCTGTACTGCGGCCGCAGCATCAAAATCGCTTACATCAGCCGCCCACGGGAAACGCACGATTATCTGATGGTTGTCCTTATCGGTGTAAACCTCATAATCGGTGATGTTTTTGTTGACAAGGCGTGTCTCGATAATTGACTTTGCCGCGTCCATATCATCATCGGTTATTGCAACACCCTTCTTGTCGGGTGAAAAGACGGCCTCAACGCCGCCGCGGATATCAATACCCCAGCGGATATCCTTTGCACCTTTAGCATAAACTATTCTTTTGTCGCCGTAGTAATTTTCTATTCCGAAAAATGCGGCATAAGTAAGCGCAAAAATCAGAATTGCAATCACAAAAAAGACCGGCTTGCCTGTTCTTTTGGACCTCATTGGCAAATCCTCCAATTACATACTTTGAGTTGGCTTTACTTAAACAAAAACCATTGCAAACTATTTATAAATTATACATAAAATATTGTCCAAAGTCAATGCTTGTATATAAAACATCTACAAACTATCTATCAAGAAGCAGTTTTTCAAGCGTCGCGTACTTGACCGCAACACACAATATTTCGGAGGCTTTTTTAAGTTCTTGGGCTGAGGGGTATGTAGGCGCGATTCTGATGTTGGAATCATCCGGATCCTTGCCGTAAGGATAAGGGGCACCGGCGGGGGTTAAAATCATGCCGGCATTGGCGCAAAGCTGCTCCACCCTTGAAGCGCAACCGTTAAGTACATAAAGGCTGATGAAATATCCGCCTCTCGGATGTGTCCAGCGGGCAATATTTTTATCCTTAAGCTGGTTTTCAAGCTCTGTAAGCACCGTTTCAAACTTGGGGCGGAGAATTTCGGCGTGCCTTTTCATGTGACGGTAAACATCCTCGGCAGTTTTGAACATTCGGGCATGCCTTAACTGGTTGAGCTTATCAGGGCCAATGGTCTGGTACTTCATTCTCTCTTTTATCAGCGCCACGTTGTTGGGGCTTGCTGCCTCGACAGCCACGCCCGCGCCGGGGAAGGTAATTTTGGAGGTAGAGGTGAAAATTATCGGCAGATCGGGGTTGCCTGCCTTGACACATTCGGCGTAGAGGTTTAATAGCTTGTCGCCTTCATCATAAAGGTCATGTACGGCATAGGCGTTGTCCCAGAAAATTCTGAAATCTCCGGCGGCGGGCTTCAGGTTTGCAAACCTGCGAACTACATTGTCGCTGTATGTTATGCCCTCGGGATTGGAATATTTAGGCACACACCAAATACCTTTTACACTTTTATCCTTAACCAGTTCCTCGACTATATCCATATCCGGACCTTCTTCGGTCATGGGAACGGATATCATTTCAATACCAAAGTATTCGGTAATCGCAAAGTGGCGGTCATATCCGGGAACGGGGCAAAGGAATTTTATGTTGCCCTGCTTTCCCCACGGTTCCAGTCCCATTCCGTGGGTCATGGCCTGTGATATGGTGTCAAACATCATATTAAGGGAGGAGTTGCCGCCCACAATTATCTGCTCGGCAGGCAGCCCCAGTATTTGTGAAAAAAGGTTTTTAAGCTCAACAAGGCCGTCAAGCCCACCGTAGTTTCTGCAGTCTATGCCGCTTATATTTTTAAATCCGGTTTTATTGTCAACCAAATCGAACATCTTATCGCTTATATCCATATTGTCAAATCCGGGCTTGCCTCTTGACATGTCAAGTGATAAATTAAGGGAACACAAATTTTTGTATTCGGCCTTTACAGCGTCAAATTCTTTAATAAGCTCATTGGTTTCCATCTTTAAGTAATCAGACATAAATTTTACCTCCTAAATTTAATTAAATATACTATAAAACAGCAAATTTTTCAAGTAATTTATATCAGTATTTAAGCGCTTTTCAGAAATTTATAAGAAAATCAAAGCCGTACACAATGCGTAATACTGAAAATTTCATGCAAACAAAAACCGCATAACTCCGAAAGGATTTATGCGGTCTTTTATATCCGATTTTCAGAACTTAATAAAAATTATTAGCGCCTTTTTTATCCGCACCAAACCACTATTTTTTCCGGTGTTGTCCTTGCGGGAATGCTTCTGGTTGACGATTTGTAAAACACAATCAAATTACGGTTAGCCGGATTGCCGCCGAAAATCAAGCCGTTTTTCAGCATAACCCGAGTGAGCGGTGAAATATTCAATTTCAACTGACCGTCACTGCTGATAAGCTCATTGTCAAAATAATCCACCTTTATATTTTGATTGGGATTATATTTTACAAGTATAAGCGCGGGATACTGCGGAGGATAAATTAATATGGCAGGTGCGTTTCCGTCATAATATACGGTTACAAAATCCCCTGTTCTTATCATTTGCCGATTCGTAAAATAAGTATCGGGCGTGACAACAAAATTAACCGTCTTCCCGTTTTGGTCGTTTACAGTCACAAAAAGATTGCATCCGCCGTTTTGTATATCAAAATTATTTATTGCGTTAATTATGCCGCTAAATGAGTGAAAATTCACCAAACTAATCCCCCCAATCCCATCATATTAAGGATGGCGATAAAGGGTTCTCTTGATATTGTATTTGTTTGCAGAACTTTTTTTACAATGATTCATATGATGATGATATAGTACACATTGAAAGGGGAGAAACATATTGTTTGACGATTATCCCGATAAGAACAAGTCATTTGATGATGAATCAAAAATGCCCGCACAACTTCCGCTCGGCCCGATAATTCCGTTTACACCGCCAAGGCAATCGGATCAGGATCGTCCAAGACCGCCTTCCACTCCTCCTGGGCAATCAGGGCCGGGGCAATTCCCACCGGGTCAGAACAGGCCCCCGTTTACACCGCCGGGTCAGAACAGGCCACCGTTTACGCCGCCGGGTCAATCAGGGCCGGGACAATTCCCACCGGGTCAGAACAGACCCCCGTTTACACCGCCGGGTCAATTCCCACCAAGACCGGTAAGACCACCCTTCACCCCGCCCGGACAAACACCCGGAAGAGCTCCGACATCTCCGCCGCCATCATTTGTGCCGTCTGAGCAAAGGGCAATAACCTTCGCTTTGGATCCGGGTGCAGTCTTCCCGTGCAGATTCAGATTCTCATACATCTGGCCAAGAAGAGGTCAATCATTTTGGGCATGGATAGTCTTTATAGGCAGGCGTTCACTTGCCGGATACAGATGGACCGGTCGTAACTGGGTTTACTTTGCAATGGATTTAAGAGATATTAGAAACATTCAATGTTTTTAGTTCGGCTATACAGTCAGTTTTCTTTTTCCATTAGCGACTGCCTACTATAGGGAATATCATACAATGACAAAACCCCCGAGAAAAATCTCGGGGGTTTTGCTTGATATTGCTGTGGTGATCCATCGGGGATTCGAACCCCGGACACCTTGATTAAAAGTCAAGTGCTCTGCCAACTGAGCTAATGAATCAAATGAACAGCTCTATTATTATATCAATGTGTTATTGAAATGTCAACCATAATTTTAACTTTTTTCTTTTTACTGTTTTTTGCAAAATATATGAGAAAATAAAATAATTTTCCCATATATTATTGGCTTTTTCGGCAAAATAATTCCTTTTTACTGTTCATAAAAAAAGGTAATTAATTATACTGTCATATCTCCGCTTCGC
>JBMNVM010000020.1:0-13758 GCA_050946805.1 Acutalibacteraceae bacterium
ATTTGTCAACGAAATTCGTCCAACTGACGTGATAATTCTGCCACCATTTTACAATTGGCAACGACCTTAAGCGGCTTGGTTAAATCAAGGCTTAAAACCCCGATTATTGACTTTGCATCCACTATATACTTATCCGATTCAAGGGTTATATCATAATCCTTTGAAGAGGCAATTTCAACAAATTTTTTAACGTCATCAATGCTTTTCAGTCTTATATATTTCTCCAGCATTTACTCCTCCTAAAATGCTTGATTTTAATTAATAATACTATTTTTCACGGTAAAAGTCAACCGGACATACCGTAAGTATTGCCCTATTATATATAAATTAAAAATTTACAAATGCTTGAATAATGCCCGCTTTAATGTTAAAATTTATTTATCCATCATGTTTTAAGGAGCAACGGAATGCAAACAGTAAAAATCCTGCACTGCGCGGATATTCATATCGGCGCCGCCGAAAGCTTTTTAGGCTCGGCCGCTGAGCAACGGCGAATTGAGGCGCTTTTAACCTTTGAAAAAATTATTGACCTGTGCATTGAAAAAAATGTGCAGGTGCTTGCTATTGCCGGAGATCTTTTTGATTCAAATTTGACAGAAAACTCTCTTGCCGAGCCGGTTTTTGAAAAAATAGCCACAGCACCAAACCTTAAAGTAATTTTTGCGGCCGGAAACCATGACCCGTTAAACAGGCAGTCGCCTTTTAAAAGATTTAAATTGCCGGAAAATCTTTTTGTTTTAGGTATCGAGGAAGAAGTTATAAATTTTCCGGAACTTAATCTTCGAGTATACGGCCGTTCTTTTGAAACTTCCTACCTTGAGGGTAAAAAGGCACCCACACTCATCCCTCCGGATGACGATGTGATTAACCTTTGCGTTCTTCACGGCGAGCTTGGGAATGATTTAACTTCCGGATACAACACCATAACAAAGGATTTTATTTCGGCCTCTAAAATGGATTATATTGCCCTTGGGCATATCCACCAAAGGTCGCAAATAAACAAACTTGGGAACACCTTTTACGCCTACCCCGGCTGCCCTGACGGCAAGGGCTTTGACGAGCTTGGCGATAAAGGAGTTTACATCGGTGAGATCGGAAAAGGATTTTGCAATCTTGAATTTGTCAGCACCGCAAAGCGTATTCATGCTTACAAAAAAATTGACCTGTCAAACATAACCGCAGAGACCGACCTTTGCGATTTGATTTTAAACTCCATTAAACAGGAATACGGTGAAAATTTCGGCGATAATCTTTATAAAATAGAGCTTACGGGAAAGGTTGACCCCGAAATTGCGATAAATCCCGCCGAAATCGCCGCAAGGCTTGCAGATAAGGTTTATTATTTAAAGGTTAAAAACTGCACCCACCCGAAAATTGATTTTGAAACACTTTCAAAGGAAAACAGCCTTTTAGGAATTTTCGCGAGAAAAATGTGCGAAAAAATCAAAAGTGCTGATGATGAAACCAGAAAAAATTACGAATTAGCCCTTGAATTAGGATACAAAGCCTTCTTTTCGGAGGTGAAATACGATGACAATTAAAAAGGTTAATATAATCGCCTTTGGCGGGCTTAAAAACATAAGCCTTGATTTTTCCGACCGATTTAATTGCATTTACGGCGAAAACGAAGACGGAAAAACCACAATAATGTCTTTTATTAAAATGATGTTTTACGGCAACGAACACGGCGGATCTCAAATTTCCAAAAACATCAGGAAAAAGTATACCCCGTGGGACGGAAGCCAAATGGCCGGCAGTGTGGAGTTTGAAATAAACGGCAGAAACTATCGGTTAGAGCGCGAGTTTAAAGCTTCAAATGCTTCCGACCGCGTAACCCTTACCGACTTGGATTTGGGTGTTAAAGAAGCAGTCCCCGGCGACATTGGAAAAAAGCTTTTCGGGCTGTCGAACGCGGCTTTCGAACGCAGCATTTTTATAGGTCAGTTAGGTTTTCCCTCTGGCGACCCTGCGGCCGAAAGCGAAATAAACGCCCGTCTTTCAAATATTATATCTTCAGGGGATGAGCAAATCTCCTATGAAAAGGTAAAATCACGCCTTGAAACCGCGCGGTACGCCATAATTTCAAAAAGCGGAAGGACCGGAGAATACCCTAAAAACATACAAAAGATTTCCGAGCTTAAAGAGCGCCTTGACTCCTCCGTTTCGGCGCAAAAGCGGTATTATGAAGGCAAGGAAAAACTCTTGTCCCATATTTCAAAGACTAATGAGCTTGCCAAAAAGGCCGAAAATTTAAAAGAGAAGCTTTCCAAAGAGCAGGACATACGAAATGCAAATAAGCTGCGTGAGCTGTTGGCGGCAAAGGCCGAGCTTGACAGGGTAAACGAATCCTTAAAGCTTAATGACGGCACCCTTGCCGACGAAGACTTTAAGCGCAAGCTTCAATTCTGCATTTCAAAAATCGAAAAAGCAAAGCAGCAGATTAAACAAAAGCAGTTCGAGGCGGATTCCGCAAAAAACCAGATTGAGGTAATACAAAACGCCCAGAAAAATTTCGCCGAAGACTCTCCTGAAAAAATAGCGCAAGAATTGAACGAGTTAAACGAGGGGCTTGAAAAGTTAAAGGCAAAAAAAGCCGATATCGAGCAAAAAATCGCCACCTCAAGATTAAACCTATCCGACAGCAAGGTAATAAAGAAAAAATTTAACCTACCGCTGTTGATTGCCGGCATTTTACTTATTATTTTATCAGTAATTCCGGCAGCCGCAAAAAATATTCCCCTCTTCCTCATTTTGGCCGCCGCGGGATTAGTTACTGCACTGCTCGGTTTTATTGTAAAACCCTCCGACAATAAAAGAATACGGCAAATAAATGAAGAATTGGCGGCGCTTGAGGCGGAGCTGTCGTCCCTTACGGCCGAGCAAGCCAAAATAACAGAGCAAATAACCGAAAAACGGACAAGGCTTGAGACCATAAACCTTGCCCTTAACTCCAACAGCGAAGTGATTGAAAAGCTTCACGATCAGATGGTAGCTTGTGAAGGCGATATTGAAAAACTTGAAGCCTTAAAAAACGAATATAACACGCAGCTGATGGCACTTGTACAAAAACTCGGTACCGATACGGAAAATATTGATGAAATCCTTCAAAGGCTTAATGAAAACTCGGCAAAGCAAAGGGAAATTAAGCAGCAAATCAATTTCCTGTTACGGGACTTAAACTCCATATCCTACGAGAAAGCCGAAAAGAAGCTGAAGGAAATTGAAAACAGCACAACCGAACTGTCGGCCGACTTTCCGCAAATGAAGGCGGAGTATGAAAAAATTCAAGCCGAGATTACCGAGCGCAGATCTGCGGAAGCCGCGGCCGCTGCGGAGCTCAAAAACCTTATTTCAAACTGCGAAAATCCTGAAAAACTGGAAAAGGAGCTTGCGGAAATCCAAAAAACCGCAAAAGCGCAAAAGGAGTTTTGCGATGCCGCGGATATTGCATTAGAGGTGCTGCTTGAAAGCTTTGCACAGCTTCGCCAAAGCTTCGGTTCCAAGCTTGAGAAAACTGCCGCTGAAATTTTCTCAAAACTTACCAACAACCGATATGGACGCATGACCATTTCAAAATCATTTGACATTAATGTTGAGGAAAGCGGCACGCCCTTAAGCCGCGAATCGGATTTTTTAAGCAGCGGCACGGTTGACCAGGCCTATTTAAGCCTTCGCCTTGCGATTTCAAAGCTCCTATCGGACAAAACGGTATTGCCCGTATTTTTGGACGATGCACTTACCCAGTACGACGATAAACGCATGCAAAACGCCATTAATTTCTTAAAGGAATTGTCAAGTAACGGGCAGATAATAATGTTTACCTGCCATAAATCAATCTGCGATTATGCCGCAGATGTCGGCAGTACCATTATAAATCTTAAAAATTAAGAGCAAAACTAATAAACACAGCCTGCAAATTCGGTATTCGAAAATGCAGGCTGTTTTTTTTAACTTTGTTAATGCCGAAATTTATTTCATCATCAGTTCGCAGACAAGGCTGCTATGCTCAACCGGGTCGGGAACCGAAATTCCGCTTATTAGGCAGGCTTCGCCGTACAAGAGCTTTGCGTACTTCTCCAATGCTTCCCTGTCCTCGTTATACATGGCTTTCAGCTTTTCGGCAATCGGGTGGGAGGCGTTAATTTCAAGCACTACCTTTGCTTTTACCTTATTCTCCCCTACGCCCGGCATTGCGTTAAGGGTTTTCTCCATTTCAAGGGAAATTGCGCCCTCGCTTGTTAAGCAAACAGGGTGCTTTTTAAGTTTATTTGTAAAGCGGACGGCGCTTATTTTGTCGCCGATGCTTTTCTGCATGGCCTCAAGCATATCCTTTGACTGCTCGTTTTCGGCTTCAAGGGATTTTTTCTCATCCTCCGTGCCGATATTCAGCTCATTGTCGCATATATTGACAAACTTCTTACCCTCGTATTCGTTAAGCATTTTAAGGCAGAATTCATCAACATTATCGGTAAGATAGAGAATTTCATAGCCCTTATCCTTAACGGCATCGGTCTGAGGGAGAATTTCAATCTTTTCTACCGTCTCGCCGCAGGCGTAATAAATGCTGTCCTGCCCTTCCTTCATCCGCTCTACATACTCTTTAAGGGTTACATATTTCTTTTCATTGGAGGAGCGGAAAATTATAAGGTATTTCAAAGTGTCCTTGTGAATGCCGTAGTCATTGTAAATTCCGAATTTAAGCTGAATACCAAAGGCTTTGAAGAACTCCTCGTAATTTTCCCTGTCCTCTTTTAAGAACTTTTCAAGCTCGCCCTTTATCTTCTTTTCAACCGTTTTGGCTATCAGCTTTAGCTGCCTGTCATGCTGAAGCATTTCACGGGAAATGTTTAAGGATAAATCCTCGCTGTCGACAAGACCCTTTACAAAACTGAAATGGTCGGGCAAAAGGTCGGCGCATTTGTCCATTATAAGCACGCCTTTTGAATAGAGCTGAAGCCCCTTTTCATACTCCTTTGTATAGTAATCAAAGGGTGCGTGTTTCGGAATGAAAAGCAACGCTTTATAGGTTGCCTGTCCTTCGGTACTATAATGAATTACGCGCGCCGGCTCCGCATAATCATAGTATTTTTCCTTATAAAATTTGGCGTATTCCTCATCGGCAATCTCATTTTTGGCCTTTTTCCACAGCGGTATCATGCTGTTTAGTGTGCGAAGCTCGGTTACATCCTCGAATACGCCCTCCTTGCCCTCCACAGGCTTTTTGGTGGTGTAAAGCATGCGAATCGGGTAGCGTATGTAATCGGAATATTTCTTAACAAGACCGCTGATTCGGTACTGCTCTAAAAATTCATCATAATTCTCGTCTTCGGTGCTTTCCTTTATATGAAGGGTTACAACGGTACCAACGCTTTCCTTGTCGCATGGACTTATTGTGTACCCTTCAGGACCGCTTGATTTCCAGCAAAAAGCACTGTCGGCACCATAAGCACGGCTTTCAACCGTAACCTCGTCACTTACCATGAACGCCGAATAAAAGCCGACACCGAACTGCCCTATAATCTCGACATTCTCTACCTTTTCATTTTCCTGTTTAAAATTAAAGGAGCCGGATTTGGCAATGGTTCCAAGGTTTTTATCAAGCTCCTCCTCTGTCATACCGCAACCGTTATCGATTACTTTAAGAAGCCTGTTTTCCTTATCGATTTCAATCCTAATCTCAAATTCATCCGGCGCAATACCAACGTTACTGTCGGTCAGCGACCGGAAATACAGTTTATCGAGCGCATCGCTTGCGTTGGAAATAAGCTCACGCAAGAATATCTCCTTATGGGTGTAGATGGAGTTAATCATCATATCCATAAGCTTTTTGGATTCGGATTTGAATTGTCTTGTTCGCATTTTATCACCTTTTACCGTTTTGACTTTAACTGACATTCAGTATAATACTAAATTCAGGGAAATTTGTTAATAAATTATGAACAATATATAAAAAATTAGCACTCAAACATGTTAAGTGCTAATTAATAACTTTTATGATTCTTATACGAAACTGCAAAGCAGCTGTGCTTTTCCCTTTAAATTAACCTCCAGTCCCGCCGGAACAAAAATACTGCCGCCTTTTTTGGCCTGTATTTCGCCGTCATTCCATGAAAGGGTTATTTCGCCTTCCAAAACCACAAGAGATACAAATGTGTCCTGCTTTAAAATCTCGGTTTCACCGTCAAGATTTATAATTTCGGCGGTAAAAAACTCGCAGCTTGAAAGTCTTCGAACACTTCCTCCATCAATTTCTCGTGTTTGCCCTATGTTTCCGTAAGGGAGTGTAGGTCTATCAAGAAGCGTTACGTCTATCGCCTTTTCAATATGCAGGTCTCTGGGTTTTCCGTCGGCACCGAGTCTGCCGTAGTCAAAAACCCTGTATGTTGTGTTGGAGTTTTGCTGAACCTCGGCTATTAAAATTCCCCCGCCTATTGCGTGCATTGTTCCGGCCGTGATAAAAAAGACATCTCCTTTTTTTACCGGCACATAATTGCAAATTTCGGTCAGCGTGTTGTTTTGTATTCTTTCTTTAAATTCCTCTTTTGATACCTTATCTTTAAAACCGTAAATCAGGCTTGCGCCCTGTTCACAGTCGATTATATACCACATTTCGGTTTTGCCGAATTCGCCCTCGTTTTTAAGGGCGTATGCATCGTCGGGATGAACCTGAATAGACAGGCTTTGCTTGGCATCTATCAGTTTTATAAGTATGGGGAAATAGGAAAATTTTTGGGAGTTTTTACCCAACGCCTCTTTACCCCAAATTTCCAAAACCTCGGGCAGGGTCTTGCCGGCTAATACGCCGTTAGTAACAACTCCCGACCCGTCCTTATGGCAGGAAAGCATCCACCCTTCCGCCGCAATTTCCCTTTCGGATTCAAGGCCGAATTCCGCTTTTAACTTTGTGCCGCCCCAAAGATAGTCCTTAACCGGCGGTTTTAATAACAAAGGATACATATAAACACTCGCTTTTCCTTAAACTCTACATTATAATACAACAAAATGCCCTGTTTTACAAGCAAAACAGGGCGTTTTTGATATTAAAGTGTTTTCAGATAGTCAATGCCAGATTTGATACATTCCATCGGGGTAAGACCCATGCTGGGATTGTCCTGCTCGACAACTACCCACTTGGTGCCCGATTCCTTTGCCGCCTTTAATATTGACGGAAAATCCTGAACACCGCTTCCCACCGGACGGAATTCGAACTTCCCGCCGGCATCTTTTTTCTTATCCTCGTCAATGCCTATAAGGGCATACATATTCTCACTCTTGCTACCGACAAAGTCCTTAAGGTGCAAAATATTAACGCGACCCTTATATTTGCGGATGTAATCGGCGGGATCCTCGCCTCCGACCTTAACCCAGCAGGTATCAAGCTGCGCTTCAAGAAGGTCTGCGGGAACCTCTTTATAAAGAATGTCCAAAGCGTATTCGCCGTCAATCTTATCAAACTCAAAATCGTGGTTATGATACGCTAAGGTCATGCCAAGCTCTTTGGCCTTTTTACCGAGCATTTTTGCCCCTTCGATGACTTCCTTAAACTTATCCTTGCCCGGGCGGTACTCCTCCGTAAGATACGGAATTACCACAAACTCGCAGCCTATTTCGGCATAAACCTCAAGAATTGACGGGTCGTTCATCATATCGATAAACGGAACATGGGCGGAAATCGGAACAAGGCTGATTTCCTTGCACATTTGCTTTACCTCGGCAGCGGATTTCCCGAAAAGTCCGGCAAATTCCACGCCGTCATAACCCATCTCCTTTACCTTTTGAAGGGTCCCCTTAAAGTCTGCCGCCATATCGTCTCGGACAGAGTAAAGCTGAACTGCTATTGGAAAATCCATAATACTTTTCTCCCTTTATTTTTCGAGTTTATGCAGGTAGTCAATACATATTTTCGCTTCCGCAAGACCGCTTGGGTTAAGCGTTTCGCTTTCAACCACCATAAGCTTATTATTCTTTTGTGCCCATTCAAAGACCTTGTCAACCGGAGCGGTACCCATTCCAAGCGGCTTGCCCTTCCCATCATCAAACCCGTCCTTAATATGAACTGATTTAATTCTATCGGGGAATCGGTTCATCAAGGCTATCGGATCCTTCATACCGACATACGCCCAAAAGGTATCTACCTGAAGGTCAATATTCGTGCGGTAAACAAGCTGCTCAAAAGGCACCGAGCCGTCAGGATTAACACAAAATTCCCTTGCGTGGTTATGGAAACCGAGTGAAATTCCATGCTCTTTCAGCCTTTCATAAAGCAGGTTTGCATTTTTTACAAAATAGTCAATGCTTTCCTGTGTCCAAAGGTCGGCCGAAGGAATAGTGTAATTCTTATTCCCTATTTTCTTGTGAAAAGCCACTACCTCATCAAAATTATCTATAAGCTCCGGAAGGCGGGAATGAGTGCCGGATACCGTAAGATTATACTTTTTAAGTATTTCGTTTACCTCGTCCGCGGTATGGCCGAAAAATCCGGCAAACTCCAACTGGGTGTATCCCATCTGGGCGACCGATTTGAGTGTGCCTTCAAAATCGGTTTCCATGGTATCCCTTACGGAATAAAGCTGAAGCGCATAACTTTTATTCATAGCCTTCCTCATTAAATCTCGGGGATTGTAATTTCAACCTCGCGGCCGCACTTGCTTGAACGTGCAATACCGTCAAGAATTGCTTGGTTGTAAATGATCTGGTCGGTAGGAACCGGAGCCTTGCTGCCCGTAATGCAAGCATCAAGGAAGGAGCGGATTTTTCTGTCCCAAAGATCCGTAGTTTTGGGAAGCAGCGGAATTTCGGTCTGAACCGGCTTTCCGGCAACATCATGATAAAGGGTCATGGGCTTATCGAATGAGCCGTTCCAACAGTCGGTGGAGGGAACCCTCAAAGAGCCCTTTGTACCCATAATAATGGTGTCTCCCGGGGTGTCAAGATGCATATACCATGCGATACGGAAATCGAGTATTATTCCGCCCTCAAGACGGATATAAGCCGAAGCGAAATCATCAACCGAGAATTTCTTTGCACATTCAGGTTTACCGACACCTGCGTAGGCTTCGGGGGTTTTCCCGAAATAATCGGTAACCGTACCGGTAACTGTTAAGGGCTTCGGATTGCCAAGCGCATTCATAACAAGGTCAATAGAGTAGCAGCCGATATCGCCTAAAGCGCCGTAACCGGCCTTGTCACCCTCGATAAAGGTTTCACTCCATGATACGGGGATACCATGGCGACGTCCGCCGCCGGTCTGTACATAATAAACGCGTCCAAGCTCGCCGGATTCAACAATCTTTTTGATCATCTGCATATTTGCATCAAATCTCGGCTGGAAGCCGACAGATACAATCTTGCCGCTCTTCTTTTCGGCCTTCATGACCGCTATGGCCTCTTCAAGGGTTACGGTAAAGGGCTTTTCAAGAAGCACATGCAGTCCATGCTCAAGCGCGTAAATAGCGCACTCGGCATGGGTGGTGTTGTATGTACAAACAGAAACGGCATCCATTTCTACGGTGTCAATCATTTCCTTGTAATCGGTAAAGAAGGTTGCGCCCTCAATACCGTATTCGGCAAACTTTTTCTCTGCCTTGCCGGGGACAAGATCACAGCCCGCAACAATTTTTACATCAGGCTGGTTCAAATACGCCTTAATGTGGCTGCCGGCTATTCCGCCCGTACCGATAATGCCTATACGCATTACTTTGTCGCTCTTTATTTCTTTCGTTTCGGTCATGTTAGTGGAAAAATCATTCAAATCGATTGCCATAATGGGGACCTCCGTTTATTTTAATTTAAATTACAAACTGACGCAAATAGCGGCAGCTTAATGCTACTGAATCAAGTATTCTTTCCTTTGAGGACTCAAATGCTCTGTCCTCTATCTCAATGCAGACAAAGCTGTCATATCCAATGTCGGTAAGAGCCGAAATATATTTGCCCCAATCAACATCGCCAAGCCCGGGGAGTTTTGGGCTCATGTACTCAAGGGGATATGCCATCACGCCAACCTCATTGAGCTTATCGGGATAAAGTTTAATATCCTTGCAGTGAACATGGAAAATTCTGTCCTTAAATTCATAAACCGGCTTAATATAGTCAATCTGCTGCCAAATGAAATGGCTCGGGTCGTAGTTGATTCCGAAATTCGGGGATGGAATAATCTCAAACATTTTTCTCCAAAGCTTCGGAGTTGTAAAAAGATTCTGTCCGCCCGGCCACTGGTCATGGCCGAAAAGCATCGGGCAGTTTTCTATTGCAATACGAACGCCCTTTTCCTCCGCGAACTTCACAATCGGCGGCCATACCTCTTTGAAAATTTCAAGGTTCTCATCCACCGTTTTGTACTGGTCGCGGCCGACGAAGGTTGTTACCATGTTGACCCCTAAAAGCGCGCTCATATTAATGACCTTTTTTAAATGCTCGATGTTGGCCTGACGTTTTTTAAGGTCGCCATCCATCGTGTTGGGATAAAAGGCAAGCGAGGAAATCTCCACACCCTTTTTGCTGCAATAGTCTTTAATGTAGGCAATATAATCAGGGTCGGTGTTATCCACATTAATGTGGCTTACCCCCGCATAGCGGCGTTCGGCCTTTCCCTGCGGCCAGCAGGCAACCTCCGCGCAGGTGCAGCCGTTTTTGGAAATGTCATCAATCATTTCCTCAAATGTGAAACCGTCGTATATTGCGCTTACCACTCCGAGTTTCATACAAATCTTCCTCCCTTTATTTGTCCGGATAGTAAAGTCCGGCATTGTTTTTTATGGAATCCATGAAAAAATGTACCTTTTCACATAAAGCGGATGCGTTTTTGTAGTCTTCGGCGTTGGAGCCGAAATTTTCGATATACTCCGCAAAGCGCTCGGCTTCTCCGCTCATCAGCTCCGCCTTTGACGGGAAAGCCACAACGGAAGTTTCCTTACCGTCTTTCAAAAGGATAACACCGGCGTACTGCGAAATCTTTTGTATTTTCACGGCACCGTCAGTGCCTATGATTTCACTGCCCAAAATCCCTTCGCAGGTTTTGCTGTATGTCAGCATCGCGGGAAAGCTGCCGTAATCTAAAATAACGCTGCCCGCACCGTCGGCTCCGTTATAAAGCGGAAAGCTTTTGGCCGTAACCGAAAGAGGTTCTCCTAAAAGATCCAGCGCGCCGTACACACAGTAGACACCGATATCCATCAGCGCGCCGGCATGAAGCGACATATCAAATATGTTGACCTGCTCGCCGTTTAATAAGTTTTCCAAACGGCTTGAACGCTGGCAAAAATCAATTCTTGCCATCTGTATTTGACCGATTTCGGAAATAGCTGATTTCACAGCGCTATAATGCTTTACATGGCGTGGGATTATAGCCTCCATGTATATAAGCCCTTTTCGGTCGGCAAGTTCTTTAAGTTCAAGGTAATCCGAAAGTTTTGTAACAATCGGCTTTTCGCAAAGAACGTGAACGCCGTTTTCAAGAAAAATGCGGCTTTGCTCCTTGTGAAAAACATTTGGTGTTGCAATATAAACCGCGTCAATTTTGCCGGACTTAGCCATATCAAGCGGGTTTGTGAAAATATTTTCGCAACCGTCCTTTTTGGCAAAGTCAGCGCCCGTCTTTTCACTTCGCGAACAGACGGCCGTATGAACAAACCTTTTGGTAAGCGCCGCACCGTCAAGAAAATGCGCGCAAATGGCGCTTGTACCGACCGTTCCGAGCCTAATCATATCTTAACCGTCATCGTCTGATGCCTTGCATCGGATTCAAAAGCAGCTTCCATAACCGAAAGCACACGGCGAACTTCCCTGTTGTCAATTAACTGCTCGCACTTGTTATCAATAGCCGCGCAAAAATTGCGGTAAAAATCGTGCACATCGCTTACGGGTCTTTCAATTTCGTACTCAAGCAGCGTTTGCCCGTCTCTCGGAGCCATGGTTTTGGTGATACCGGCCGCATTTTTAACGGGGGTTACTTCCTTTTCCACCCATTTTGTAAGCTTTGCAACCTTTGCCTTTTGCTGCCAATCCTGCAGATACAAAGAGCCTTCCTTGCACTGCATATAAAAGCGCGGCATTGCCAAAAAGTTGTATGTACCCACTTCAATAAATGCGGTTTTGCCCGATTCGAAGGTCAATTCAAGGCGGAAGCCGTCGTCAACCTCTTGATTGGTATAATGGGTCAGCACACAGTATACCGACACGATCTTTTCGGGGAGAAGCTGCAGCATTTGGTCTATCAAATGCACGCCCCAGTCAAGGAGCATACCTCCGCCCGAAGCCTTCTTGCGGCGCCAGTCGCCCGGTATTCCGCGCGAACCGTGTATACGGGATTCAATGCGCAAAACCTCTCCGATTTCGCCGCCTTCTATAACCCCTTTAACTCCAAGAAAATCAACATCCCAGCGCCTGTTTTGATGAACTGCTAATTTCATTCCGGTGTCGTTTTGCGCCGCCACCATACGGTCAAACTCCTCAACCGAAAGGGCGACCGGCTTTTCGCAAATAACGTTATGGCCTGATTTTAAGGCCTTTACCGCCAATTCTTCGTGAATATCGTTAGGTGTTGCTATTACTATAATATCTACGCTTTTATCAGCAAAAATCGCTTCGTTTGATTCGTAAACGAAAATCCCTTTTTCCTTTGCCGCATGACGGCGGCATTCTTTTATATCATACGTACCGGCCAGTGTTACAACATCACTGTTTTCAGCATAAGCACAATGCCATGCCCCCTGTCCACCGTAACCGATAACCGCTACCCTTTTCATTAATTACTCCTCCAGTGGCTTTTTAACGTGCGGACATTCTATTTTAGCCCTGTATGTGGGTTTTGCCCAGCGAATCGCATTTTTTATGATTTTAATAATATCAGGATTTTTATATATCGGATAGGTTTCATGCCCGGGCTGGAAATAGAATATCTTGCCGTTTTCCCTCTTCCAGCAGCAGCCGGCACGGAAAACCTCGCCGCCCTCAAAGTTCGCTATAAAGACCAGTTCGTCAGGGTCAGGAATTGCGAATGGCTCGCCATAGGTTTCCTCATGCTCAATATATACAAATCTTCCTACACATTCGGCTATCGGGTGGGCGGGATTGCAGACCCAAAGAAGCTCCCTGTCCCCGTCCTCACGCCATGTGAGGTTACAGCTGGTACCCATAAGCAGCTTAAAGGGCTTTGAATGATGCCCCGAATGAAGGAATATAATGCCCATACCTGCATGAACAGCATCCCTTACCTTTGCGGCAACGCTGTCCGGCACATCGCCGTGAGCCATATGTCCCCACCAAAGCATTACATCGGTATCGGCCAGAAGCTCGTCAGTAATGCCGCAGTCCGGATCGTCAAGGGTTACCGTTCTGACCTCGAAATCATCCTGAATTGCATTTTTTAGTGTCGCGTGAATACCATCAGGATAATTTTCGCGCGGCTTGCCGTCCTTTTTTTCGTGTCTGAACTCATTAAAAATTGTTACTTTAATCATAATGCGACCATCCTTATTAAAAAAACCGCAAAATTCTGTTTGGATAGACCGGTTCTTTTAGCTATATTATATAATCATTCCCAAACTTCCTCAAGTCATAATTATTTATTTTATTGGCCAAATATTGCGGTTTTTAATTGATTTTTAAAGTAAGGTTTGGTATAATTTCTTTGACCGCTTATTTCCCGAATAACAGGGGTGAGAAAAGTGAAGAAGATTTTATACGAAAACAAGGTTGATCCGTTTCGGATTTCTCTTGCAAATTCATTAGGGCCTACCCCGCATTTTCATAAGGATA
>JBMNVM010000021.1:0-13680 GCA_050946805.1 Acutalibacteraceae bacterium
CTATGACCACCCAGGGTATCAGAGGTATGGTTCTCAGCAACGGCGGACATCTTGTACATGTTGACAAGAACGGTAAATTCGTATCCATGTTGAACTCTCAGAACACAATCGAAGCTCTTCAACAGGTTTACAACTGGTTCAACGTTGACAAAGTTGCTTCTTCCTTCTCCGGCGGTAGCTGGACTTCTACTGACGATGCATTTGCCGATAAGAAGGCTACCTTCCTCTTCGCAGGACACTCCGGTGTTCAGAAAGCTTATAGTAGAATGGCTGCCGATGATTACGGTATTGCATACCTCCCGATGGGTCCGAGAGCCAGAGATAAGTACACAGTTTATATGATTAACGAGTACTGCTATGTTATCCCCGCAACCTATCAGGATAGAACTATTGAGCTTCTCCTTCTCGCTGACGAACTCCATCAGTGGCCTGTTGAAGGTTACACCAGAGATCACGAGTTCCGTGATGAATGGACCAGATACTTCCACACTGCAGAACAGTACAACATCTGGAAGAACATGCACTATGGTAACGACGTTAACCGTGTATGGGACGGCGGCGACCTTGTAAGCTTGGCCGGCACCAATGCTGCTGATTTCACGAAGATTACTTCAGGTGCTATGACCGCTGCTGTATGGGTTGAGACCAACCATGTTATTTACCAGACCAACGCTGCAGAGATTGCCAAGACAGTCACCTACACCGGCAAACTCAAATAATACAGTTTAACTTTTAAAAGAGCCGCCTTATGGCGGTTCTTTTTTTTGTGAAAGGCAGTTGCAAAACAAAGTTTTATGCACTATATATCAAAAAGTAGCCCTAAATTTTGCTTTCAAAAGATAATACCAATAGTCAAAACACAAATTACCCTTTCCCGTTTTTGTAAATAAAACAGGCTTTTAAAAACTTAATAATTTGTACATACTTTAACCTAAAATAATGTTTACTTTCTAATTCAATATTGATATAATAACAATAATATTTATTGGAAATTTTTAAATGGACAGGAGTAATTTGATGAAATACTTGGTACTACTCTGCGACGGCATGGCTGATACGGAAAACCCGGCGCTTGACGGCAAAACCCCTATGGAATGTGCCGATAAACCGTATATGGATAAACTGGCCGCATATTCGGAGGTTGGCCTTTGCCGTACTGTCGCAAAAGGCTTAAAACCGGGAAGCGATGTTGCAAATCTGTCTGTAATGGGATACGACCCGGCAGTTTTCTATACAGGCCGCTCCCCATTGGAGGCCGCATCAATAGGCGTTGATCTGAAACCCTCCGATGTTGCCCTTCGCTGCAATATTGTAACCCTTTCAGATGAGGCGGATTATGCAAAAAAAACCATGGTTGACTACTGCGCCGGCGACATTTCAACCGAAGAAGCCCGCGAAATTATCGCCACGATTGAAGAAAAACTGGGCAGTGATATTTATAAATTTTACAGCGGAGTCAGCTACCGGCATTGTCTTGTGGTAAAAGACGGTACCACCGATCTTGGCACCCTTACCCCGCCCCACGACATAAGCGGCAAGGTTATAGGATCATATCTTAGCAAAAGCGAAAACGCCGCGCCATTAATTGAGCTTATGAAAAAAAGCTACGATATTCTAAAAAACCATCCTGTTAACCTTGCAAGGCGCAAAAAGGGGCTTCACGAAGCCAATTCGATTTGGCTTTGGGGCGAAGGCAGAAAACCGCAGCTTGAAAATTTTGAAGCGAAAAACGGTGTTAAGGCCTGCGTTGTCAGCGCGGTTGACCTTTTAAAAGGTATTGGTATATGCAGCGGCATGGAAACACCCGATGTTCCGGGTGCTACAGGGTATATCGACACGGATTTTGAAGCCAAGACAAATGCGGGCATTAAGGCTTTTGAAAAAGGTATTGACCTTGTATATCTTCATTTTGAGGCGCCGGACGAATGCGGCCACAGGGGTGAAATTGAAAATAAGATAAAATCCATTGAGCTTATAGACCGCCGCTCCCTTAAAATAATGCTTGATTACCTTGAAAACTGCGGCGACGATTATCGAATCCTTATTATGCCCGATCACCCGACCCCCCTTACCACCAAAACCCATTCTGCCGATCCGGTTCCCTACATGATTTATGACAGCAGAAGAAACTTAAATGGTGTTGACAACTTTTTTGAAAAAGCAGCCGCCGCTACCGGCAATTTTGTCGAGCATGGCCCTGACATAATGAGAAAACTTTTGGAAAAAATGTGATTATGTAAACGAAAGCAACCGTAAAAGTTATCCACATTTTTAACTGAGTTATTAACATTTTTTATGGTTGTCCGTTTAAAATCAAGGTTTTTTAGACCGTTTACTGTGGAAAACTCAGTGGATAAGTTGTATAAATCCCCTTTTCCAATAATTCTGTAATTCGGTTTATGTAAATTTGACATAATTCGACACGGCAAATTTTATTACGAGGTAAGCGTATGAACAGAACAAAACTCATCGATCGCAAGCTCCCCGATTATACAAAAGGTGAAGAAATTTTCAATATGGTATCCCATATCGTGGGTGGCGTTTTGGGGGTTGTGATATTTGCGCTTTGCCTTGTAAAATCCTTTTTCAACAACGATGTATATCAGATTGTCGGCTCATTTATTTATGGCCTTTCAATGGTTGTTTTGTATACCATTTCGAGCATCTACCACGGCCTTAAAAACGGAACCGCCAAAAAGGTTATGCAGGTAATCGACCACTGCGCCGTATTCATTCTGATAGCCGGAACATACACCCCCATTACACTTACCTCTTTAAGAGAACACAACCCTTATCTCGGTTGGGGGATTTTCGGTTTTGTATGGCTTGTATCGGCGGTGGCAATAACCTTTAACGCAATAGACCTTAAATGTTACAGCACATTTTCGAATATATGCAATTTAGCTCTCGGGTGGTGTATAATTTTAACCGGAAAGTCGGCTATTGAGGCCATCACCCCAAAAGGCTTTTTGTGGATTTTGGGCGGCGGACTTTTTTATACGGTTGGCGCCATACTGTATTTTATTGCCGGCAGGAAAACCGTGCGGTATATACATTCAGTCTTTCATATTTTCGTAGTTTTAGGTTCCCTTTTTCAGTTTATAGGGATACTGTTTTACGTCTTGGTATAAACCGAAAAAGGCTTCCACCTGCGGGAAGTCTTTTTTGTATTTTCAAATCATAAAATTAATAACCGGGGAAAGGAGGCAGACCTTTAATGAACTATTTCGATCTTCACTGCGACACGGCGTATGAGTGTTACACCAAAAATCAGGATTTTTATTCAAATTCTTTAGGTGTTTCCGGCCAAAACGGAAATATTTTTGAAGCATGGAAGCAGGTTTTTGCAATCTGGATAAACGACACAGAAAAATACCCATGGCAACTTTACAAGAACATTTTAAACGGTTTTAAAGAGAAACTGAAGATTAAGCCCGACTGCTTGACGCCGCTTTTTGCCATAGAGGGCGGCGCGGTAATAGAAGATGACCCGGACCGCCTTTATACCCTTGCAGAAGACGGGATAAAGTACCTTACCCTTACATGGAACGGCGAAAACAGAATTGCGGGCGGCGCCAAAACCGAAAAGGGACTTACCGATTTTGGAAAAGATGTGATAAAAACTTTAAACACCCTGCCAATAGCCTGTGATCTTTCCCACCTGAACGAAAAAAGCTTTAAAATGGCAATAGAGCTTGCCGAAAGGCCGATTGCCTCACATTCAAACTGCTTTGAAATATGCGACAATAGCAGAAATTTAAAACTCTGGCAGATTAAAGCTATCGCCCAAAAGGGCGGAATTATCGGTATATGTTTTTACCCGCAGTTTTTAGGCGAAAGTGATGTTTTTGAGCAGATATACCGCAATATTAACTATCTTTGCGAAAAAGGTTTCGAGGATAATATAGCAATAGGCTCCGATTTTGACGGCGGGAAAATGAATGAAAGGCTTGATAATATTGCAAAAATCCCGTCGCTTTACACATTTTTAGCGGAAAAAGGGCTTAAAAATGCGCTGCTTAACAAGATTTTTTACCAAAATGCCGAGAATTATATTGCAAAGCTTTAGAAAAAAAGGTATTATATAATAATATAAAGATTGATACATATTTTTAGGAGATAAAGAAATGAACTATGTCAGCACACGAGATAAATCTGCAAAGGTTACCGCTGCAAGGGCTATTGCGCAGGGAATTTCGGTTGATGGCGGACTCTTCGTTCCCGATGAATTCCCCATCCTTTCAAAAGAGGATTTTTTGAAGCTTTCAAAGATGGATTACAAAGAGAAAGCTAAGTACATTCTGAAATTTTTCCTTAATGATTTTACGGATGAGGAAATCGAATACTGCATTAACGGAGCATATACCGGTTCTTTTGATAACGAGCAGCCCGCTCCCCTTTTCTTTGTGGGTGATAATATAAACATTCTTGAGCTTTGGCACGGCCCCACCTGCGCCTTCAAGGATTTGGCTTTACAGCTTCTTCCATACCTGCTTACAACCTCTGCAAAGAAGGTAAACGGCGGCAAAAAGACGGTTATTCTGGTTGCCACTTCCGGCGACACCGGCAAAGCGGCGCTTGAAGGATTTAAGGACGTACCCGACACCGAAATTATTGTTTTCTACCCTATTGATGGTGTAAGCCCCATGCAGAAGCTTCAGATGAATTCCCAAAAAGGTGGAAATGTCCATGTCTTCGGGATTGAGGGGAATTTTGACGATGCGCAGACCGGTGTTAAGAAAATTTTCACTGACAATGCGGTTAAGGAAAAGCTGTCAGAGAACAACATGCTCTTTTCCTCCGCTAATTCAATTAACTGGGGACGTCTGGCGCCGCAGATTGTATACTATATTTCCGCCTACTGCGACCTTCTTTGCAAAGACGGTTTTGACGGGGAATTTAACGTAGTTGTTCCTACCGGAAACTTCGGTAATATCCTTGCCGCATACTATGCAAAAAAAATGGGCGTGCCGATAAACAAGCTTATCTGTGCTTCCAATTCCAACAATGTTCTTACCGATTTTATCAGAACCGGAAAATACGACCGCAACCGTAAATTCTATACAACCGTTTCCCCCTCCATGGATATTCTAATCTCCAGCAATCTTGAGCGAATGCTGTTTGAGCTTTGCGGAAATGATGATGCCATGGTGCGTGAAATGCAGTCCAAGCTTTCATCGACCGGTACATTTACGGTAAACAGCCAGGTAAAGGAAGGCTTTAATGAAGTTTTCTGGGCAGGCTGCTGCGATGACGACGCGACACTTGTCACAATCAGAAAATACTTTAAAGAATACGGCTATCTCCCCGATACCCACACCGCCGTTGCCTTAAACGTTTATGACCAATACATAGAAGAAACCGGCGACACCCGCCCGGTGGTTGTAGCCTCCACAGCCTCGCCGTATAAATTCGCAAAATCGGTGCTTGCCGCCATTTCGGTCCAAGAAGAAATCGACGAATTTGCCAATGTGCGGCTGCTTTCAAAGCTTACATCAACCGATATCCCTGCTCCTATCAAAGCGCTTGAAAACGCGCAGATAAGATTCAATCAAGTATGTCGAAAGGAAGATATGTTAAAGGCTGTCTACTCTGCCCTCGGAATAAAATGATTGTAAAGGAGTAAAAATGAATATATTATTAGCTTTACTTGATTACACATGTATTCTAAAGGTTTTAGTACGCTGCTCTATTGCCGTAATAATCGGCGGCCTTATCGGAAGTGAAAGGGCAAAACACGGCCGCGCTGCCGGTATGCGTACCCACATTCTGGTGTGCTTAGGCTCCTGCCTTACATCGCTAACAGGCAGCTACATGATTGATACCTTGGGTACCGGCGACCCCTACCGCATTTCCGCACAGGTCATTTCAGGTATAGGTTTCTTGGGCGCGGGCATGATAATTTTAAAAAGCAATAATGTAATAACCGGCCTTACCACCGCGGCCGGAGTATGGACGACAAGTGTTATCGGAATTGCCATAGGTTTCGGCTTTTATTCCGGCGCGATTATCGTTACCCTGCTTTTCCTTATTACCATCGTTCTCTTTGCCAAATTTGAGCGCAAGCGGAAGAGCATGGATATTATTTACATAGAGATTGACGATATGTATCAAACCAATCGTATAATAAACGATATTGCGAAAATATTAGGCACAGAATTTACCCGTCACATCAATCCGCCTAAAAGTATGCATCAGGGGCATTTGGGAATTATCATAACCTGTGACAAGCAGCCGGATTTTATAATAACCGATTTACTTGAAATAGACGGCGTTGTATTTGTTGAAGAAGAACATTAAATAGAAAAACGGGTATATCCCTTTCGAGATATACCCGTTTTTTAAACTGTACCGCTACTTCGCTTTAAAGGTGTCACAGCGTGTGTCCTTAGAGGAAGAAGCGGCGCCGTCTCCGACTTGAATTCTCCCTGCATCACATGAGTCGTTTTCGGTATGATATACACAATTTTTAACGTTACAAGCTATACATGACAGTGTTTCACGGGAGTCTCTCACAATTATCAAGTCCTTTCTGACCGTCAGTTAAACTTTTGGTCGAATTTATTTTGTGTCGCAACGCCTGTATTATTCATTTAAAAGGGGTGATATCGGTTGAGTATTTTTGGTATTTCCGATCTGCATTTATCCTTCGGTACCGATAAGCCGATGAACATTTTCCGCGGCTGGGGAAATCATACCGAACGACTTTTTGCCAACTGGACAAGGCTTGTAAAAAGCACCGATACGGTCGTAATCCCGGGTGATTTTTCGTGGGCGCTGAAGCTCGATGAAAGCATAAAGGATTTTGAATTTTTGGAAAAGCTTCCCGGTAAAAAAATACTGCTAAAAGGTAACCATGACCTGTGGTGGAGCACTTCCAAAAAGCTTCGCCAATTTTTTGAAAACAACGGCTTTTCAAGCATTGATTTTATATACAACAACTGCGCCGTCGCCGACGGATATGCGCTTGCCGGCACGCGCGGCTGGTTTTACGACAATGAGGGCAGCACAAAGGTTCTGTTGCGTGAGGCCGGACGGCTTGACACCTCAATTAGCGCCGCAAAAGAAACAGGTCTTCCGGTTATTGTTTTTTTGCATTATCCTCCGGTTTACGGGGATTACGTATGCCACGAAATATTGGACGTTTTACAAAAGCACAATATTAAAAAGATTTATCACGGCCACATTCACGGTCCCGGCTTTAACAAGGCCGTAAAAGAGTATGATGGACTGAATCTTCAGCTCATCTCGTGCGATTGCATTGATTTTACTCCATTTCTGATAGTATGATTATACAAATTGTAGAAATTTATGTATCTTGGCTTTTTTGGCAAAAAAGTACTGGAAAAAATTATTGTACTATGATATAATATTACGAACTATGTAAATGGGAATTCTTTATGGAATTTTCCTTTTTATTCGGAGGTATAAATTATAATGAGTTTAAAAGAGACAAAAGAAGTTGCTCCCAACAGGCACCAGCTTGAAATTGTGATAGACGGTGAAAAATTCCGCGAAGCAATTAAACAGGCTTACAAGCAGAACGCTAAAAAAATCAATATACCGGGTTTTCGAAAAGGTAAGGCACCGCTTCAGATAATAGAGACATATTATGGTAGTGAAGTCTTCTTTGAAGATGCTTTTAACCTTTTATATAACGATGCCGTTGAAGAGGCCATTGAGGAATCCGGTCTTAAGGTTATTAACGATAAAATGGATTTTGACATGGTTTCCATTTCAAAGGAAAACGGTGTTGATTTTAAAGTTACACTTACCACCTATCCCAATATAGAAATCGGCCAGTATAAAGGCCTTAAAGCCGAAAAGGTCATCCCGAAGGTTGAGGATGCCGAGATTGATGCTCAAATCAACGCCATGGCAGAGCGCAACGCCCGCATGGTCGCCGTAACCGACCGTCCCGCCCAGCTTGGCGACACTGTTGTTATTGACTTTGAAGGTTTTGCCGATGGTAAGGCGTTTGACGGCGGCAAGGCCGAGGGTTATTCGCTTGAGCTTGGCTCCGGCCAGTTCATCCCCGGCTTTGAGGATCAGATTGTCGGCCACAACGTTGATGACGAGTTTGAGATTAACGTAACCTTCCCTGAGGATTACGGTGCCAAAGACCTTGCCGGAAAGGATGCTACATTCAAAATAAAGCTTCACGAAATCAAGCTTCGCGAGCTCCCCGACATTGATGATGAGTTTGCGAAGGACGTAAGCGAGTTTGACACCCTTGAGGAATTAAAGGCCGACCTTAAGGCAAAGGCTCTTGAAAGAAAGCAGAAGCTTGCTGATGAAGAGACCGAAAATGCCCTTGTTCAGCAGATTGTTGACAGCATTAAGGGCGATATCCCGGAAGCTATGTATGAAAACCGCCTTAACCAAAGCGTTCAGGAGTTTGCATATCGTCTGCAATCTCAAGGTCTTGATCTTGACACCTATCTTAAATACACCAATTCCACTATTGACGACTTTAAGAACTCTTTCCGTCCTCAGGCTGAGGCTCAGGTTAAATACAGACTTGCACTTGAGAAGATTGTAGAGCTTGAAAATATAACCGCTACCGAGGAAGAAATAACTGCCGAAATTGAAAAAATGGCAAAGGATTACGGCATGGAGCCTGATAAAATCCGCGCAGCACTTCCTGTTGAAGAAATCGCTAAGGATTTAGCTGTCGGCAAGGCTATCGATTTTATAAAGCAAAATGCCGAAATTACCGAGGTTGAGGCAAAAACCGAAAAAGATTCGAGTAAGGAAAAGGCTTCCAAGCCTTCGGCAAAAAAGTCCGCAAAGAAAGACAGTGAATAATTGATTATAAATATTCGAAGCCGTCAATACTCGTTACAGTAACAAATGCAATAAAACGTCGGCCATACATTGTCGGCGTTTTATATCTTTTGTAAATCTGGTGTACACTGCCAAAAAAGTGTAACCGCTAAGTGCGGTAAGGAGTGTTTATGGATATGACAATGATTCCTTATGTAATTGAACAGACAGGACGTAGCGAACGTTCGTATGACATTTTTTCACGTTTGCTCAATGATCGCATAATAATGCTTAACGATCAGGTTGACGACGCAACTGCAAGCGTTATTATTGCGCAGCTTTTATACCTTGAGGGTCAGGATCCCGACAAGGATATAAGCTTTTACATCAACAGTCCCGGAGGTTCTGTTTCTGCCGGTCTTGCTATTTACGACACTATGCAGTACATCAAATGCGATGTAACCACTATTTGCGTAGGCTTGGCGGCAAGCATGGGAGCATTTCTTTTGGCGGCAGGAACAAAGGGTAAGAGATTGGCTTTGCCAAACAGTGAAATTATGATTCACCAGCCGCTCGGGAAAGCTCAAGGCCAAGCAACCGACATACTTATTCACGCCAACCATATTGAAAAGACAAGGGCAAATTTGAACAGAATTCTTTCAGAAAACACAGGAAAACCGCTTGAGGTTATCGAGCGCGACACCGAAAGAGATAACTTTATGTCGGCGTATGAGGCTGTAGAATACGGTCTGATTGACAAGGTAATTACAAAGAGATAACGAGGGATTATAATGCCAAACGAGAGAGATAACGAAATTTGCTGTTCCTTTTGCGGCAAAACGCAGGACGAAGTAACCCGTCTTGTAGAGGGGCCGGGAGTTTTCATTTGCGACAGTTGCATTGAATTTTGCAATTCCCTGCTTTTTGAGGATGAACACTCATCAAGAAGCCGCTCCAAAAAGCCGCAAAGGGCAAAGAATTTCGTTCTTCCCACACCGCAGGAAATCAAAGCCCGACTTGACGAGTATGTAATCGGTCAGGAGGAAACAAAAAAGACGCTTGCGGTTGCGGTTTACAATCACTACAAGCGAATTTTCAAAAATCCTGATTCCGATGTCGAGCTTAGCAAGAGTAACGTTCTTATGCTTGGTCCTACCGGCGTGGGTAAAACTCTGTTGGCGCAAACTTTGGCAAGAATTTTGGATGTGCCGATCGCCATCACCGATGCCACCACCCTTACAGAGGCCGGCTATGTGGGCGAGGACGTTGAAAACATTCTGCTTCGCCTGATACAGGCGGCTGAATATGACATTGAAAAGGCGGAGCGCGGCATTATCTATATCGATGAAATTGATAAAATTGCCAGAAAATCCGAAAATCCGTCTATAACGAGAGACGTCAGCGGCGAAGGTGTTCAGCAGGCTCTTTTAAAAATCCTTGAGGGAACAGTTTCAAACGTACCCCCTCAGGGCGGCAGAAAGCATCCGCAGCAGGAATTTATTCAGGTGGATACGACCAACATTCTCTTTATCTGCGCCGGCGCTTTTGACGGCATTGAAAAGATAATCGAAAAACGTCAGGGCGGCAGCAGCTTAGGCTTTGGAGCAACGATTAAATCTCCCAAAAGCATAGAAGCCTCTGAGCTTAGCGTATACGCCACCCATCAGGACCTTGTAAAGTACGGCCTTATCCCCGAGCTTGTGGGTAGATTGCCGGTTATAACCGCTTTAAGCGGCATGGATAAGCAAACCCTTATCCGCATTATGAAGGAGCCTAAAAACTCGATTTTAAAGCAGTATGAAGCCCTATTTAGAATGGACGGAATTGAGCTTGTATTTGAGGAAGCGGCGCTTGAAAAGATTGCCGACCTTACGATTTTGCGCAAAACAGGCGCTCGAGGTCTTCGCTCCATAATCGAGGGTGTACTGCAAAGATATATGTTTGAGGCGCCGTCCGACAAGGCTATAAAGAAAATAATAATCACAAAGAACGCCGTTGACGGCGGCGATGCTGTGATTGAGAAAAACTAAATCCATACTAAATGAAAAATCCCGAACTTTTTGTTCGGGATTTTTTTATCTGAACTGTCGGCCTTCGCTTGTGTACAGCATTGTGCGTGTAACGGTGAAAAACGAAGGCGTAATACCGCTTTTTTCGAAGAATACCGACATTAAAAAGGAAGGATTCAGATTATCATTGCTTCCTGCCGCAAGCACAAACTTAACGCCATCGGACAGAATTTCGTAAGACTTAATCTTTGGTATTAAATCAATTTCCTTTACTCTGCCCTTTTTACCCGTCTTTTCACAGATTAACGATTCGCTGCCGAGGAATTTTTTTAAAGCGGCGGCTAATTGTTCGCCAAATTCCTCGAATTTAAGAATATATTCCGCAAAAGCAATATCCTTCATCGGCATTTCAGGGTCGGTTACATCCAAAAATTCGATATCGGGCGGGCAGACGGATTTTAAGGCATTTAGGCAGTCCTCGTTTTTGAAATTATCATCAACAAGGCGGATGTCCATTATCTCGTAAAGCCCTTCATACCCTAAAGACAGCGGCACCGCAAAGTTCATGTAAATATGCTGGTTAAAGCCTTCGGTATACCATATGGGGATTTTGGATTTTGCGATAAGCCTTGCCATAAAGCGGTTCATATCAAGGTGGGATACAAACTTCATGCGGCCGCATTTTCGGTAAAATACCCTAACGTTTCTCAAAGCAAACACCCTCCCCAAAGCAGATAGCGCCGCAATTTGAGCACTTTTCGCGGCAGTTCGGCGTTGTAAGATTACTGTGGGCAAGTTGGTTTTCCCTCGTTAGGAATTCCTTATCTATTCCGAAGTCTATATGATCCCACGGATTAATTTCGTCAAACGCTCTTTGCCTGTTGGCGTAAAATTGCGGGGTAAGCCCGCACTCCTCAAAGGCCTTGTGCCATTTTTCGGGGGCGAAACACTCGCTCCAACCGTCAAAACGGCAGCCGTTTTTAAAGGCGGCTTCAATCACCGCACCCACGCGGCGGTCGCCGCGTGCGAAAGCACCCTCCAAAAAGCTTGTGGCGCTGTCGTGATAGCTTAGTGATATCTTCTTGCTTGTAATGCAGGATTTTAAAAACTCCTGACGGCGGCGGATCTCCTCTAAATCAATCTGAGGTTCATACTGAAAAGGAGTAAAGGGCTTTGGCACAAAGGTCGAAACGCTGATTGATACCGAAACCGCCTTGCCCTTCGGCCTTTCGGGCAGCGAATAGTATACGTCAACGATTTTTTGACCAAGCTCTGCAATACCCTTTAAATCCTCATCAGTTTCGGTGGGAAGACCTATCATAAAGTAGAGCTTGACCGAGGTATAGCCGCCCTTAAACGCGGTTTTGCAGGTTTTAATTATCTCCTCTTCGGTAATATTCTTATTTATAACATCACGCAGCCGCTGGGTTCCCGCCTCCGGCGCAAAGGTAAGCCCGCTTTTTCGAATGTGCTTTATTTTTTCAAGCAGCTCGTCCGAAAAATTGTCAATCCTCAAGGAAGGCAGTGAAAGGCTGACATGGTTTTCATTTGTCCATTCAAGCAGTTTGCAAAGCAGCGGCTCGATATTCCGATAATCGCTGGTGCTTAAAGAAGAAAGGGAAATTTCGTCATACCCCGTATTTTCACAAAGGGTCTTAGCCTGTTTGTTTATGACATCTACACTCTTTTCCCTTACCGGACGGTAAATAAAACCCGCCTGACAGAAACGGCAGCCACGAATACAGCCGCGGAAAATTTCCTGAACGGCGCGGTCATGGACGATTTCGATAAAGGGGACAACAAACTTTTCCGGATAATAGGCGGTGTCCAAATCTTTAATAATCCGCTTTTTGCCCTTTGCGGGCACCCCGTCTTTAGGGGTTACGGATTTTATAGTGCCGTCCTTATTATATTCGACAGTATAAAGCGACGGGACATATACCCCCTCTATTTTTGAAGCGGCAAGTAAAAATTCTTCCTTTGTGGCGCCCTTTTTCTTGTATTCCTTGTAAAGGTCGATAACCTCAAGGTCAACCTCCTCCCCTTCTCCAAGAAAGAAAAGGTCGATAAAATCCGCCAAAGGTTCGGGGTTGCAAGCACAAGGCCCACCGGCCACAACCAAGGGCGCAAGGTCTTTTCGGTCGCGCGAGCGTAACGGTACCCCCGCCAAATCAAGCATATTCAGCACATTTGTATAGGACATTTCGTACTGAAGGGTAAAGCCTATAAAGTCAAAATCCTTTATAGGGTCCCGACTTTCAAGGCCGAAAAGCGGAATATTATTATTTCGCATTACCTCTTCAAAATCCACCCACGGAGCGAATACCCGCTCACACCAGATATCCTCCCGCTCATTAAGCTGGGAATATAAAATTTTCATGCCCAGGTGCGACATTCCGATTTCATATGTATCCGGAAAGCAGAAGGCAAACCGCAGGTCTACGCTATGCTTGTCCTTTATAACGCTGTTGATTTCTCCACCGGAATATCTTCCGGGTTTTTGAACCGTAAGCAGCAATTTTTCAAACTTTTTATTATCCATTTACTTTCCTCTTAAACGCATTATATTAAAAATTATACCCTAAGAAGAACATTCTTTCAACTACATTTTTAAAAGCACCCCTAAAAAGAGGTAGACCGCAATTATATAAAGGGATAAATTAACTTCGCCCCGCAATGTCAATGTTACCGCCAGTATAAAAACACTTACAGCAATGGAGGCAGTAATAATTTTAATTGTGAGCATTGCCCTGTTGGGGTCGGACTTGCGGGCGATTATCGAGTACAGCACCGTTCCCCCGTCCAGACCGGCGACCGGCAGGAGGTTAAAAAGCCCCACCAGCAGATTGATAAGCCCATAATAGAGTATGGTTTCATTTTTAAAGGCCAAATAATTAAAATAAAG
>JBMNVM010000022.1:0-13533 GCA_050946805.1 Acutalibacteraceae bacterium
ATACCGCGGTTTTCTACGGCAAATATTCCTTCCACCCCACTTTCGGACAGCAGTTCAGCGCAGTAAGCTTTGAACGAAAGATACCAAACAACGCTGCCGCGATACTGAAATACCTCTCATCGGGCGTCATAAAGGGTATAGGCCCCGCCACCGCCGTCAGAATTGTGGAGAAATTCGGCGAAGAATCCCTGGATATTATTGAAAACAGACCCGAAGAGCTTGCCGTTTTAAAGGGAATTTCCCTTCAAAAGGCTATGGCTATATCCGAAGATTACGCAAAGCAGTTCGGTGTTCGGGATATTATGGTCATGCTTTCAAAATACGGTATTACGGCTGATCGGTGTTTAAACATTTACCGCCGTTTCGGCGCAAAGTCCATAGAGATTATCAAGAGCAATCCATATACCCTTTGCGAGGAAGGATTGGATTTTGATTTTGAAACGGCGGAGGAGATTGCCGCCGACCTTAACTTCGAAAAGGACAGCGAACTGCGGGTCGCCGCGGGGCTTGAATATGTGCTTCGAAGAAACCTTGCAAACGGGCACACCTGCCTTCCAAGGGACAAATTTATAAAGGTCGCCTGCAACCTGCTTGAGTGTAAGGAAAGCACGGTCGAAATCTGCTGTGACAGGCTGATTGAATGTTTCAGACTCTGCGTAAAAACGGTCGGCAAAACCGAATTTTTAGCCCTGCCCGAATACTTTGCGGCCGAGCAGCATATTGCCGCAAGGCTTTTGGCGGTAAGGCGGCACATAAATTCTTCGGTAACCGTTGACGAAATCGAGATACAAAACGTTGAGCGGCGGCTTGGAATAGAGTTTGAAGAGCTTCAAAAAAAGGCGATATTTGAAGCCTTTGAAAGCGGAATTTTAATTTTGACCGGAGGCCCCGGTACCGGCAAAACCACAACCCTTAACGCAATTATAAGGCTTTTCGAAAACCGAAATTTAAACATAGAGCTGGCGGCGCCCACAGGCAGAGCCGCAAAGCGCATGACCGAGCTTTGCGGCCGCGAGGCAAAAACCATACACCGCCTTTTAGAGGCCGAATGGGGCGAAGGCGAAAAAAGGTCTTTCTCAAAAAACGAGAAAAACCCGCTTGACTGTGATGTTATAATTATAGACGAAGCCTCCATGATAGATGCTCTGCTTTTTGATGACCTTTTAAAGGCGCTACGGCTTTCTTGCAGAATAATAATTGTGGGTGACTCCGACCAGCTGCCGAGTATAGGTGCCGGAAATGTTTTGGGGGATATTTTGGCGGCAGATATTTTCCCGTCCATTCGGCTTAAAAAGGTCTTCAGGCAGGCGGGGAAAAGCAAAATAGTAACCAACGCCCACGCCATAATAAATAACCAAAAGCCCGACTTTTCGGACAAGTCCTCCGACTGCTTCTTTTTACACCGAAACGATAAATACCAGGTTGTGCAAACTGTTTTGGAGCTGGTCTGTGAAAGGCTGCCACATTCTTACGGGATTGACCCTGTTAATGATATTCAGGTGCTTTGCCCCTCAAAGCTTATGGATACGGGTACCGTAAACCTTAACAACCTTTTGCAGGAAAGCTTAAACCCCCGAAAGGATAAAGAGCCGCAAATAAGCTTTAAAGGCTTTTATATGAGAAAAGGCGACAAGGTTATGCAGATTAAGAATAACTATGACCTGCAGTTTGTCAAGGACAACGGGGAGTACGGCTCGGGCGTGTTTAACGGTGATGTCGGCTTTGTTACCGATATTGATATTCGAGCCGGCATTGTAAAGGTACGGTTTGATGACAGGGTTGCCACATACTTTTCGGAGGATTTAGTGCAGCTTGAACTGGCCTATGCCGTAACGGTGCATAAAAGTCAGGGCAGCGAATACGACTATGTGGTGCTGCCGCTTTATTCGGTGCCTTCAAAGCTTAAATACCGAAACCTTTTGTACACGGCGGTTACAAGGGCTAAAAAAATGCTTATAATCGTGGGTGATGAAAAGGTTTGGCAGGAAATGGCGCAAAACAACCGTAAAAATTTAAGATACACTTTACTTAAAACCTTTCTTGAAGAGAGTGCCGGCCTATGGGGATAATCAAAACGATTTTAAAAAGTGTTTTAAATGCGTTTTTCCCGAATCGCTGCTACGGCTGCAACGCCATTATTCCTTTCGATGAGGGCTTTTGTGATTACTGCAGCGAGGAACTTCCCAAAACCGCGAGGGATAGTTTGTGTGAAATATGCTGCTGCCCCAAACCTAAATGTCAGTGCAGTTACCATGTATTTCATTTCAGCGGCATGGCGGCACCCTTTTATAACGAAAACCCCGCCAAGCGGGCAATGTATTCCTTAAAGTTTAACAAACGACTCTACATAGCCGATTTTTTTGCCCGCCAAATGGCGCTTTGTGTTAAAACACGCTTTTATGATGTTTGTTTTGATACAGTGGTCTGCGTGCCGATGCCGGCAAAACGGCAACTGAAAAGAGGATACAATCAGAGCCGTGAACTGGCCTTGCGGATTGCTAAAATACTGAATATCCCCTTTGCCGAAAACGCTCTTGGTTGCGACAGTACCAAAAAAACACAGCACACGGTATCGTTTAAAGAAAGGTTTCAAAACGTAAAGGGCAAGTATTTTGCGAATTTTTCTCTCTCCGGCAGGACGGTTTTACTGGTTGACGATATAAAAACCACCGGCGCCACACTTAACGAATGCGCAAAGCAGTTGTTGGCGGCAGGAGCCGACAGGGTTTACTGCGTTACCGGACTTGTTACAAGATATGAGGAAAAAGACAAATTAAAGAAGGTAGACAATTATGGCAACTGATATAGGAATAGATATAGGCTCTTCTAAAACCGTTATTTTTTCAAGCTCCAAAATTTTGTTGGAGCTTCCTAATGTAGTAACGGTGGATGCGGAAACGTGGGAGCCGCTTTACTTCGGTGAAAAGGCAAAGCAGACAATAGGCCGCACGCCTGACAGCTTTGTCTGTGTAAACCCCATAGAGCGGGGCGTTATTTCCGACTATGACATAGCCGAAATAATGCTAAAAAATTATATGGCAGAGGCTTTCGGCAACAAAATACTGCGCCCGCGAATAATGGCGACACTGCCCGCCGGACTTACCGAGCTTCAGCACCATTCCCTTGCGAATGTGGTTGAGGCTGCGGGCGGCAGAAACGTATCTGTAATAGAAAGCCCTCTTGCGGTTGCCTTCGGGCTGGGACTTGATTTCTCCACGCCACGAGGAACACTGATCGTAGATGTCGGGGCGGGAACCACCGATATTGCCGTTATTTCAATGGGCGGAATTGCGGTCTGCGAATCCTTTAAAACCGCATCTTCGGATATGGATGCCCAAATTATTCGGTATGTAAGGCGGGAATACAATATAGAAATCGGCACCCTGACCGCGGAGGCGGTAAAGATTAAAATCGGCACCGCCGTTAAAAGACCCATAGAAGTCGCCATGGTCGCAAAGGGCAGAAATGTCTTTACGGGACTTCCCGAAAGCTTCGAGATATCCGACGGCGAGGTTTACGATGCAATTATAGACACGGTTCACACCATATGTGATGCCGTAAGGCAGGTGCTGAACAAAGCCGATCCCGATCTTGTGGCCGATATTATGGAGGACGGGTTATACCTTACCGGCGGCGGCTCCCAGCTTTCAGGCTTTGCGGACAGGCTTGCCGAATACCTTAAGGTAAAGGTACATCAATTACCCGACCCCACCCACAGCGTAGTAAAGGGAGCGGCGGCGGCGCTTAAAAAGCCGGAACTTCTTAAAAATGTGGATTACCGTCTGCGCTCAATTAAGGAGCTTGAGATACAATAGGCAAAAACATATATTCAACGCTTTAAACCATTAAAGTTTTGTGCAATTTCACGATTGACAAAATTTAGCGCCTGTTGTAAAATTAGTGTTAAGATTAAAAACGGAGGTGGACAGATTGCTAACCCTTAATTTCTTTCGATTTTACTTTTATAAGAAAGGACTGTCTGTTCACCCATGTTGTAACAACTAACAACAATATGTACAGACAGCCCGTAACCGTTATGCCAAAATTTTGGCTACGCGTGTTGCGGGTTTTGTTTTAGAAAGGTGTGTCATTATGATTTCCGAGAAAATGATGAATTTAGGCAAAAAGCGTTCGGTAATAAGGGAGATATTCGAGTACGGCAACAAAAGGCGCAAAGAAATAGGGGCTGAAAATGTTTTTGATTTCAGTCTCGGTAATCCGAGCATCCCCGCACCCGAATCGGTAAGGGAGGCAATGCTTTCGCTGCTTCAAGAGAAAAGCCCCATTGCTTTGCACAGCTATACCTCCGCTCAGGGAGACCCGGGGGTACGAGCCGCCATTGCGGAGGATATAAATAAAAGATTTTCGGCCGATGCCGACCCGAATCTTATCTACATGACCTGCGGCGCCGCCGCTTCACTTACCATTTGCCTTAATGCGGTTGTAAATCCGGGGGACGAGGTAATTGTTTTAGCTCCCTTTTTCCCGGAATACACCGTATTTATCGAAAAGGCGGGTGGAATTTGCCGTGTGGTAAAATGCAGGGAAGATGATTTTCAGATTGATTTTACCGCATTAAGTGCTGCTTTAAACAAAAACACTAAAGCGATAATTGTGAACTCCCCGAATAACCCGAGCGGGGTGGTCTTAAGCAGAGAAACCATTGAAAAGCTTTCAAAACTGCTTGAAAGTAAAAGTAAAGAATACGGCAGCGAGATTTTCATAATTGCCGACGAACCCTACAGGGAGCTTGTTTACAGCGATATAGAAGTACCCTACATTCCGAAATTTTATGACAACACCTTGGTTTGCTATTCCTTCAGTAAATCCCTTTCCCTACCGGGCGAGCGTATAGGATATATATTCGTCTCCCCAAAGGTTCAAAACTGCGGCGATGTTTACGCGGCAATCTGCGGCGCGGGAAGGGCGTTAGGCTATGTCTGTGCTCCGAGTATGCTGCAGTACACGGTTGCAAAATGCCTCGGCCAGACTTCTGACCTTGCTGTCTATAAGGAAAACAGGGATATATTCTATAAAAATCTTACCGATTTCGGCTATACGGTAGCCAAACCCAACGGGGCGTTCTATCTTTTCGTAAAATCTCCCGAGCCGGATGCCGCCGCCTTTTGCGAGAGGGCAAAGGAGTTTGAAATTTTAATCGTTCCGGGCGATGATTTCGGCTTCCCGGGTTATGTGCGTATCAGCTACTGCGTGGCGACCGAAATGATTAAAAAAGCGCTTCCCGGATTTAAAAAACTGATTGAAATGTACAGGTGAAGAAATGACCGAACTTGAGAAAGCACGCAAAATAATAAACGAAGTGGATAAGGAAATGGCAAGGCTGTTTGTCCGCCGCATGGAGGCGGTAAAAAGCGTTGCCGAATACAAAAAAATCCACGGTATGCAGGTTTTTGACCCTGCCCGCGAAGATGAATTGATTGAAAGAAACTCCGCATTGGTTGAAAACGAGGAGTTAAAGTCTTATTATATCAATTTCCTTAAAAGCAACATGGAAATTTCCAAAAAATATCAGCACCGCCTGCTTGAGGGTATGAGGGTTGCCTTCAGCGGGGTGGAGGGCGCCTTTGCGGGTATTGCCGCCAAAAAGGTTTTCCCCGATGCCGTTACGGTGCCTTTTTCCGATTTCAAGGCGGCCTATGATTCGGTAATAAACGGCGAGACCGACTGTGTCATATTGCCGCTTGAGAACAGCTATAACGGCGAGGTGGGGCAGGTAATGGATCTTGCGTTTTTCGGCCCGCTTTACATCAATGGAGTTTATGATATCAGCGTTGTTCAAAACCTTCTTGCCGTCAAGGGAACCGATATAGGGCAGATAAAGCAGGTAATAAGCCACCCGCAGGCGTTAGGTCAATGCGCGGATTTTATAAAAAAGCATGGATTTGAAACCATAGAGGCCGTAAACACGGCAGTTGCCGCAAAGCAGGTGGCAGAGTGGAATCGCCATGATATTGCCGCTATTGCCAGCGATGAGGCGGCAAAGGAGTACGGGCTTATAAAGCTGGAGTCCAACATAAATATGAGCAGCAACAACACCACACGCTTCGCGGTCTTTACAAGAACGGCAAAGCAGCCGTCAAAGGAGGATAACCAGTTTATAATGGTTTTCACCGTAAAGAACGAGGCGGGAGCGCTGGGCAAAGCAGTCTCGATCATAGGAGAAAACGGCTTTAACCTTAAATCACTAAAAAGCCGTCCCACGAAGGAGCTTATTTGGAGCTATTACTTCTTTGTGGAGGGCGAGGGCAACATAAACAGCGAAAAGGGCAGGAAAATGCTTGCTTTGCTTTCTGAAAAATGCAGTAAAATCAAGGTGCTTGGCAGCTTTGAAAAGGAGATAACCTTATAATGTTGATTCCGGTTAAAACCTCAAGCGGGGAATATAATATAGTCCTGCAAAGGGGTGCGCTTTCAAACCTTTCAAATTTCATAAACCTTAACCGCAAGGTGCTTGTCGTAACCGACAGCGGCGTTCCGGCCGAATACATAAAAACGGTGGCCTCCCAGTGCAAGGATGCGGTGGTTGTAAGTGTAGAAGCGGGCGAGGGTTCAAAATCGCTTGACTGCTATCGTTTACTGTTGTCAAAGATGGTCGAGCACGAATTTACAAGAACCGACTGCGTGGCTGCGGTCGGCGGCGGAGTTGTCGGCGACCTTGCGGGCTTTGTTGCCGCCTGCTTTATGCGGGGGGTTGACTTTTACAACATCCCCACTACGGTGCTGTCGCAGGTTGACTCGTCCATCGGCGGCAAGGTTGCGGTAAATTTTGAAGGGTATAAAAACATTGTCGGCGCATTTTACCCGCCAAAGGCGGTAATAATCGATCCCGAAACCCTTAAAACCCTGCCGCAAAGGCATATTTCAAACGGCCTTGCCGAGTCGGTTAAAATGTCGCTGACATCAGACCCCATGCTTTTTTCAATCTTTGAATCGGACGATATTATGGGGAATATCGACACAATAATAGAACGTTCGCTTTTAATAAAAAAACGCGTGGTTGAAGAGGACGAAAAGGAAAGTGGTTTGCGGAAAATCCTTAATTTTGGGCATACGATGGCACATGCCATTGAATCGCAGAATAAAATGCAAAACCTCTACCACGGAGAATGTGTGGCGCTCGGCATGATTCCGATGTGCTCAAGTAAGGTTAGACGGCGGCTTATTCCGGTGCTTGAAAAGCTTCAGCTTCCCACCGAATTTAAGTATGATGCCGAAACAATTCTAAACGCCGTTAAGCACGACAAAAAAGCGGCGGGCGACCAAATTACCGTAATTTATGTGCCAAAAATCGGTCAGTTTGAAATGCGAGATATAGCCCTTTCGAAGTTTTTAGAAGAGCTTAAAGAGGTGATTGCCGTATGAAAAACTCCATTGGAACAAGTGTGGTTCTAACCATTTTCGGCGAAAGCCACGGCCCCGCCGTGGGGGCGGTTTTGGACGGTCTTGCCCCCGGAATACCGGTGGATGAGGAGTTCATAAAAAACCAGCTTTCTTTGCGCCGCCCTGTGGGCAAAATTTCAACCCCAAGAGTGGAAGAAGACCCCTTTTTAATAGAAAGCGGAGTCTTCGAAGGGAAAACCACGGGTACGCCGATTTGCATTATAATACCTAATGAAAACACCGCGTCAAAGGACTATGCGCAAATGCGTTTTAAAATGCGTCCAGGGCATGCCGATTTTACCGCTAATGAAAAGTATCACGGCTTTAGCGACTATAGAGGCGGCGGCCATTTTTCGGGCAGAATTACCGCGGGCATTGTGGCGGCGGGCGCTATCGCAATCACCGCTTTGAAAAACAAGGGCATATCAATCGGAACACATATTTCCCGCCTTGCGGGTATTGATGATATAAGTTTTGAAAACTATCAAGCCGATATTGAAAGCCTTAACAGTAAGGAATTTGCGGTTTTGGACGATAAAGCGGCCGAACTTATGAAAGAAAAAATACTTGCGGCTAAAGCGGAAGGCGACAGTGTTGGCGGCATTTTGGAAACCGCAATCACAGGCCTTCCCGCAGGGGTCGGGGAACCCTGGTTTGACAGTGTGGAAAGCCTTATAGCTCATGCGCTGTTTGGTATTCCGGCCGTTAAAGGGGTAGAGTTCGGAGCAGGTTTTAAAATTTCTGATATGATGGGCAGTCAGGCTAACGACTGTTTTACGGTACAAAACGGCAAAATCGTTACCAAAACCAACAATAACGGCGGTATTAACGGCGGCATTACAAACGGCATGCCGGTGGTTTTCCGCACCGCCATAAAGCCGACCTCCACCATCTCGAAAGAGCAGGAGACGGTTGACATAACAACAAAAGAAAATACAACCATCAGGGGTGTCGGAAGGCATGACCCCTGCATAGTCCACAGGGCGCGGGTCGTGGTTGACAGCATTACCGCAATTGTGCTTTGCGATATGCTTTGCGGCAGATTCGGAACAGATTGGATGATTGAATAATGGAGTACGGCTGTATTGGTGAAAAGCTTTCCCACAGCTTTTCCAAGACCATTCATAACCTGCTTTTTGATTATGATTATCAGCTAAAGGAAATACCAAAAGGGGAACTGGCGGGCTTTATGCGCTCGGCCGATTTCAAGGCCATAAACGTGACCATTCCCTATAAGCAGGATGTTATTCCTTTTCTTGATTATATAGAAGAAACAGCAAAGAAAATCGGTGCCGTTAACACAATCGTCAAAAAAGACGGCAAGCTTTACGGCTACAATACCGATTTTTCGGGTATGTCGGCCTTGATAAAGCGGAATAACATAATACTAAAGGACAAAAAGGTCTTAATTTTAGGCGCAGGCGGCACCTCTAAAACCGTGCTGGCAGTTTCAAAGAGCTTGGGCGCCCGCGAAATTTTACGGGTCAACCGCACTTTGGATATGCCCGATGTCATATCCTATGAAGAGGCAAACAAATTTCACACCGATGCGCAGATAATAATAAACACTACCCCTTGCGGGATGTACCCGAAAATCGGGGAAAGCGCGGTGGATATTGACAATTTCCCGAATTTAGAAGCGGTTGCGGATGCGGTTTACAACCCGCTGGCGTCTCACCTTGTGGTAACGGCAAAGGAAAAAGGCATTAACGCCGTTGGCGGACTTTATATGCTGGTAGCCCAAGCGGTATTCGCGGCCGAAAAATTCACAGGGGATAATATAAAGGACAGCAAAATCGAAGAGGTTTACAGCAAAATACTCCTCTCAAAGAAAAACCTTGTACTCATCGGAATGCCGGGCTGCGGCAAAACGACCATAGGAAAGGCTTTGGCAAAAGAGCTTGATAAGGTTTTTATTGACACTGACCTTGAAATAGTAAAACGAACGGAACGTAAAGCAAAAGATATTATCGAAAGTGACGGCGAGGCGGCTTTCAGAAAAATCGAAAGCGAGGTAATTGCCGATATCGCGGCAAGGCAGGGCGCCGTTATAGCCACAGGCGGCGGCGCGGTTTTAAATAAACGCAACGTCGAGCTTTTAAAGGAAAACGGAACGCTTGTGTTTATTGATAAACCTCTTGATTTGCTTGCCACGACCGACGATCGCCCGCTTTCCTCCAGCCGCGAGCTTTTAAAGCAGCGCTACCGCGAGAGGTATCATATTTATAAAAATGCCGCCGATTGTACCATAGCAGGGCAGTTTGACCTTGCGCAAAACATAAAAGCCGTGAAAGAGGTTTTTCTGAATGAAAATTCTTGTAATTAACGGACCTAATATAAATATGCTTGGAATACGCGAACCGGGTATTTACGGTAATGAGACCTATGAGACCCTCTGTAACCGCGTAAGAGCCCACGCAGAAAGTTTAAGTATAGATATCGAACTTTTCCAATCAAACCACGAGGGCGCCATTGTAGATAAAATACAAAGCGCATACGGCAGCTTCGACGGGATAGTAATAAACCCGGCGGCATATACGCATACGAGTATCGCAATTCTGGACGCGCTAAAGGCGGTCGGTATTCCGACTGTGGAGGTGCATATTTCGGATGTCAATAAGCGTGAGGATTTCCGTCAGGTAAGCTATGTCCGGGCGGCCTGTGTAAAGACCATTTCCGGCAAAGGGATTGACGGTTATTTAGAAGCTATATCTTATTTAGCGGATGTGAACGAATGATAGCGACAATAGAAAAAGGCAAGGCTTTCGGAGAGGTGGCGGCGCCGCCTTCCAAAAGCATAACACACAGGTATTTGATTTGCGGATCCTTTACAAAGGGCAGCGAAATAAAGGGCGTATATTTGTCCGAAGATATAAAGGCCACCCTTTCCTGCCTTGAGGCTTTGGGCGCAAAGGTTGAAATTAAAAACGGCAATATAAAAATCGGCGGGCTGACACCCGATAAGCCGCTTAATTCCAATATTCTTGACTGTAATGAGAGCGGTAGCACACTGCGGTTTTTAATCCCGCTTTGCATGCTTAAGGGGCAAAAAATTACCCTAACAGGCAAAAAAAGGCTTTTTGAACGCTCACTTTCGGTATACGAGGATTTGTGTTTAAATCAGGGAATTGACTTTCACCTTACCGACACTTCGGTTACCGTAAACGGGAAACTCAGCAGCGGCAAATATTCGGTAAGAGGGGATATTTCAAGCCAGTTTATAAGCGGACTTATGATGGCTTTGCCGAGCCTTTTTGGCGACAGCATAATTGATATTACCGGCAAAACCGAAAGCGCCCCTTATTTGGCGCTTACCATAAAGGCCTTGGCCGATTTCGGCGTGCGTGTCAGCCGTACTGACGAAAACACCTTTTACGTCAAAGGCTCCCAAACCTTTAAAAAGCGTTCCCTGACGGTCGAGGGGGATTATTCCAACGCCGCCTTTTTTGAGTGCTTAAACCTTTTTGGCGGGAATGTTGTTGTAACTAATTTAAATGATGACAGTATTCAAGGGGACAGGGTATATAAAGAAATGTTCCCCGAAATTCTTAAAGGCTGTCCTACCTTGGATATTTCTGACTGCCCCGATTTAGGCCCCATACTTATGGCGGCCGCGGCTGCCTGCAACGGTGCGGTCTTGACCGGTACCGCAAGGCTTAAAATCAAGGAAAGCGACCGCGGTGCGGCAATGGCAGAGGAACTGGCCAAATTCGGTTGCAAGGTCAAAGTAGAGGATAACCGCATAGAGGTTAAAAAATGCCGGCTTCGCACACCTGTTTTGCCGCTGTCGGGTCATAATGACCACCGAATTGTAATGTCTTTGGCGGTGCTTTGCACCCTTACCGGCGGCAAAATATACGGCGCGCAGGCGGTTTCAAAAAGCTTTCCCGACTTTTTTGAAAAACTGTCAAGTCTTGGTATAACTGTAAAGGCGGAAAATGTGTAATGAAACTTATAAAGGATATAAATATTTTAATTGTCGGACTGGGACTTTTGGGCGGAAGCTACGCCAAAGGGCTTAAAAAAATCGGCTTTAGGGTGTCAGCTATTACCAAAAATCCCGAAGACATTGAATACGCCCTTCAAAACAATATAATCGATAAAGGTACCACCGAAATTGACAGTCGCTTAATCGGTGAATCGGATGTGGTGATTTTTGCTTTGTATCCGCATATTTTTGTTGAGTGGATACGGGAAAACCAGCAGCACTTTAAAAGCGGTGCCATTATAACCGACGTTACCGGTGTTAAAGGCTGCGTTGTAAAAGAAATACAGGATATGCTGCGGTCGGACGTTGAGTTTATCGCCGCCCATCCGATGGCGGGACGAGAGGTTTGCGGGGTGAAAAACAGCGACCCTTCGATTTTTAAGGGCGCCAACTATATTGTTGTCCCCACCGAAAAAAACACAAAAGACGCCATTGAGCTTTGCCGGAATATAGGCGAAATGCTCGGATTCGGCCGCATTTCACAGCTTACGGTGGAGGAGCATGACCGCATGATAGCCTTTTTGTCCCAGCTCACCCACTGTATTGCGGTTAGTCTTATGTGCTGCAACGACACCGAAGGCTTGGAAAAATACACCGGAGATTCCTTCAGGGATCTTACACGAATTGCCCGCATTAACGATGAAATGTGGAGCGAATTGTTTTTAAGCAACAAAAAAGAACTTCTGTCCGAAATGGATAAATTCAGAAGGTCGTTTGATGAACTGTACAAAAAAATTAAAATGAATGACCGCGAAGGCATGCGCCAAATGATGCGCTGTTCTACCGAGCGGCGCAAAAGATTTGATAAGGAGTAAGCAAAATGGGCATGAATTTCATAAGAAAGCTTCCTATTCCGCAGGATATAAAGGCATTATATCCCGTTGATGAAAAAAGCGCCCTTATAAAAAAGGAAAGGGACGAGGAGATAAAGAAAATTTTTAAAGGGGAAAGCGATAAATTCATTTTGATAATCGGCCCCTGCTCTGCGGATAATAAGGAAGCCGTACTTGACTATATTTCAAGGCTTCGCACCGTCCAGGACGAAGTTAAGGACAAAATAACCATAATTCCGAGAATTTATACAAATAAACCCCGCACAACAGGCGAGGGCTATAAGGGAATGCTTCACCAGCCCGACCCGGACAAAAAGCCGGATATGCTGCAGGGTATTGTATCCATAAGAGATTTGCATTTAAGCGCGCTTCGGGATTACGGCTTTACCTGTGCCGATGAAATGCTTTACCCCGAAAACCACCGCTATCTTTCGGATTTGCTGGCGTATGTTGCGGTGGGCGCCCGTTCGGTGGAAAACCAGCAGCACAGGCTGACCTCCAGCGGGCTTGAGGAACCTGTCGGCATGAAGAACCCCACCAGTGGCGACCTTTCTATTATGATGAATGCCATAACCGCCGCGCAGCGGTCGCACACCTTTATTTATCGCGGCTGGGAGGTTCAAAGCTCCGGCAATCCTTTCGCCCACGCGATTCTTCGCGGATATGTTGACTATACCGGCAAATGCGTGTCGAACTATCATTACGAGGATCTTGTAAAGCTTAATGAAATTTACAGCCAGACTAATCTTCAAAATCCTTCGGCTATAATCGACACCAACCATGCAAACTCCGGCAAACAGTATATCGAGCAAATCCGTATTGCCAAGGACGTGATTTACAGCTGCAATCATAACAAAGATATACGAAAACTTGTAAAAGGGCTTATGATTGAAAGCTATATTGAGGACGGCGCGCAGCCGATAGGCGGGGGAGCGTACGGAAAATCCATTACCGACCCATGTCTCGGCTGGGAAAAATCCAAAAATTTGATTTACAAAATTGCCGATACCATAAAATAAGTTCAAAAATTTAAAAAAGTAACCAAAAAAGAAAAACCTCCTATTGATAAAGAATTCTTCAATAGGAGGAATTTTTATGCCAAAAACACATTGAAATTTTTGCAAAAACAAAACTGACCTCGCTACCTGCGAAATCAGCTTTGCTGTAAACCTCATTATTTCCACAATAAAACGTTTTTGATGCTTAAAACCCACAAAAACAAAACAATATTTATGTTTGCTTTAATTTTTCTTGTTCGAAGTCTTTGTGTCAAAGCCGGGATTAAATGCATAGAAGTTTTTGCTGTTAAGC
>JBMNVM010000023.1:0-13451 GCA_050946805.1 Acutalibacteraceae bacterium
TCAGGCTCGCTCCCGTCCAAGGGAACCGCGCGGACAAAAAGCGATACCTTATTGTCGAAGTTCAGGTTATCCCATATAGTATTTGCCATCTCTTCTGCCGTGTCGGGAATGGCAACCTCTTCCGGCACGCCGTAAAAGGAGGGGATGGGATTACCATCGCACTTGTAGGTGTGGATAAAATGACCTATGCCGTTTTCGGGCGTATAATTAAAGAAATAGCGGTTGCAGGCTTGTGGCCTGCCATTCGCGCTTTTTAGAATGGAAAGCTTATATGAAAACATATTCTTTGCAAACCCGTAGTACAATATACCCGATATGCGTGGGGTGTAGTTGGGCGCGTCGGGCTCAAACTCACGGGTGGCAAGCGCGTCCTCAAAGGTTAGCCCCTGTTTTAAAAAGCTGTAGATTGTATCGGTCTGGTCGCCGTTTGTAATAATGTCGGTATCACCCAATTTTAAATAGGGATTGTATATAATAAGGCTCGGATCCTGAAGCTTGCTTTCATCAAAGGCTTTGGTGCGCATGCCGCCCTCGAACCGTTCGAAAATGCGGTTGCGGCTGTTCTCGCTTCTGCCCATAATGAAATATGCAAACATCGCCTTTTTGCCGTCAGCCGATTTTCCGATAACAATACCCCGCCCGGGATAGCTGTTTTGGGATAAAAGTGTTTTTAAATCGAACAGAGCCATTTTATCAACCCTTCTTTATGTATTCTTTGCAAACCTTTTCCAAAGCAAGGGGGAGAATTTCCCACTCGGCATCCTCCATAACCCGCTTTTGCAGGGTTTCGGGGGTGTCGCCGTCTCTTACCTCGACCGCTTTTTGCATTATTATTTTCCCGCCGTCGGGTATTTCGTTTACAAAATGCACCGTCGCCCCCGTAACCTTAACGCCGTAATTAAGCGCCGCTTCGTGAACGCGAAGGCCGTAAAAGCCCTTGCCGCAAAAGGACGGGATAAGTGAAGGGTGAACATTTATAATTCGGTCGTGGAAAAGGGAAGTGAATTTTTCACTTAAAATGCACATAAAGCCCGCAAGGACAATTATGTCAATTCCGTTGTCGGTAATTGCCGCAATCAGCGCATCCTCAAAACCGTCGCCCAGCTCCTTTTTGGAGCAGACACAGGTCTTAATGCCGGCGCTTTCGGCGCGCTTTAGGGCGTAAGCCTCCGGATTGCTTGAAATTACAAGGGTAATCTCACCGCTTTTTATAATGCCGTTTTTCCGGGCGTTTATAAGGGCTTGCAGGTTGGTGCCCCCGCCCGAAACCAAAACGGCAACCTTTGCCTTGCTCATAAAATCACCTTTTCGTCAGATTTTATGATTTCGCCTAAGATGTAAGCATCCTCGCCGTTTTCTTTAAGCACGCACAGCGCCTTGTCCGCATCCTCTTTGGATACCACAACGCTCATGCCGACACCCATGTTAAAGGTGTTGAACATATCACGGTCATTAATATTTCCGGTTTTGGCTAAGAGGTCAAAAATCGGAAGCACCCGTACCGCAGCCTTATCGATTTTAGCACCCAGCCCATCGGGAATGCTTCTGGGTATATTCTCATAAAAGCCGCCGCCCGTAATATGGGAAATCGCTTTAACCTTGACCTTTTCAAGCAGCGCCAAAATCGGCTTTACATAAATTTTTGTAGGGGTTAAAAGGGTTTCGCCAAGGGATTTGCCGCCAAGCTCGGCTATTGGTGCTTTTATATTGCGGTTTTCAACATCAAAGACCTTTCTAACAAGCGAAAAACCGTTCGAATGAACACCGCTTGACGGAAGGGCGATTAGAACATCACTCTCACGCACGGTTTTATTGTCGATTATCTTCGGCTTATCGACAACACCTACGCAAAATCCCGCAAGGTCGTATTCATCCACAGGGTAAAAGCCGGGCATCTCGGCGGTTTCTCCGCCTATCAGCGCCGCGCCCGACTGCACACACCCTTCGGCAACGCCTTTTACGATTTCCGCAATTTTTTCCGGAACATTCTTGCCGCAGGCAATATAATCAAGGAAGAAAAGGGGCTTGGCGCCGGTGCAGATAACGTCATTAACGCACATTGCCACACAATCAATGCCCACGGTATCATGCTTGTCCATTAAAAAGGCCAATTTAAGCTTGGTTCCCACACCGTCGGTGCCGCTTACTAAAACAGGCTTTTCCATGCCGGCAACGTCCAGTTCGAAAAGACCGCCGAAACCGCCGATATCCGAGCATACGCCGCTTGTGATTGTGCGGGCGATATGCTGCTTCATAAGCTCAACCGCCTTGTAGCCTGCCGTAATGTCGACACCTGCGGCTGCGTAAACATCAGATTTCGATTGAGTATTCATATTTTTCTATCCTTTAACCGTTTATTTTTTATCCTTTGCCGTTCCAGCAGTAGGTGCAAAGCTTCGATTCGTCAATCCCGATAGCTTCAATAACACCTTTAAGGGTCTGGAACTCAAGCGAGGCGAAATTAAATTTTTCACAGATTGCCTTGCGAAGCTTTTTGCCTCTTTCGGTAGAGCCGTCAGAGTATTCGTCAAGGTGCTTAAATCCCTCCTCGCCCTCAAGCTCCATTATAACCCGTCTTGCAATAAGCTCCATATCGCTTGTCGCGCGGGAGAAATTCAGGTATTTGCACCCGTACATAATCGGCGGGCAGGCCGAACGCATGTGAACGACTTTCGCGCCGTTGTCATAAAGAAAATCCACCGTTTCCTTAAGCTGTGTGCCGCGCACAATCGAATCGTCGACAAACAGCAGATTTTTATCTCGAATAAGCTCATGAATCGGGATTTGCTTCATTTTTGCTATTTCGTTTCTCTCATCCTGCTTTGTCGGGATAAAGCTGCGCGACCATGTGGGTGTGTATTTTATAAACGCCCTTGCGAAATGCTTTCCGCTTTCGTTGGCATAGCCTATGGCGTGGGGTGTGCCCGAGTCCGGAACGCCGCCGACATAGTCGATTTCGTCCGAGAATCCCGCCGCCTTGTCGTTGCGTGCCATAATGGCCCCGTTGCGGTAGCGCATTATTTCAACATTCACGCCCTCATAGCAGGAATTGGGATAACCGAAATAGCTCCACAAAAAGGCGCATATCTTCATTTCCTTTCCGGGTTCGGCAAGCATTGTCATACCGTCCGGCCGCAATTCCACAATTTCGCCCGGCCCCAGCTCTTTTTCAATGGTGTATCCAAGCTTTAAAATGGCAAATGACTCAAAGGAAACACAATATCCATCCTCATTCTTACCTATAAGCACCGGTATTCGTCCGAGCTTGTCGCGAGCCGTGACTATTGACCCATCGTCCTTTAAAATCAGTATGGAGGCGGTACCCTCTATCTCATTCTGCGCAAAGCGTATGCCTTCCTCGAAGCTTTGCTTTTGGTTAATAAGGCAGGCGATAAGTTCTGTGGAGTTCACCCTGCCGCCGGTCATAACGGTGAATTGCCCGTTTTTTGAAAGATAGCGGTTTATCAGCTTCTGTGAATTGTTGACCACCCCGATTACGCAAATGGCGTATGTTCCTATATTGCTGCGAAACATAAGGGGCTGTGGGTCAAAGTCGCTGATACAGCCTATGGCGGAGTTGCCCTTCATTTCCTCGAAAACGTTTTGGAATTTTGTTCTGAAGGGCGAATTGTGAATGTCGTGTATCTCACGCTGCAGGCCGATTTCCGAATCGAATACGGCCATGCCGCCGCGGCGTGTGCCTAAATGTGAATGGTAATCAGTACCGAAAAAAACATCAGAAACCGCATCTTTTTTACTGACTACACCGAAAAATCCACCCATTGTACTACTCCTTAAAAAACATCTCAAGGCTGACAACCCGAAAGGCCGTCAGCCTAAATTTTGGTAAATATTATGCAAAGAAAAGCTTTGAAAGTGTCATCGGCTCGACATACTTGCCGTCCTTGTAAACACGCATATTACCGGATGAAATTTCATCTATAAGCATAACCTCACCGTCTGAATCGTAGCCGAACTCAAACTTGATATCGTAAAGCTCAAGGCCTTTGGACTTTAAATCGTCGGCCACGATTTTGGTGATTTGCTGTGTCATCCTCTTAATATCATCATACTGCTTTTCGGTCATTACATTAAGTACAACAAGACCGTCCTTTGTTACAAGGGGGTCGCCCTTTTCGTCGTTTTTGAAGGTCATCTCGACATATGCGGGAAGGTCTGCACCCTCTTCTATGTAATCGCTGTATCGGCGGTAGAAGCTGCCCACGGCCTTGTAGCGGCAGATAACCTCAAGCCCTTTTCCGAAAACCTTTGCCGGGAGAACCTCCATTGTAGTATCATCAAGATTGGCGCTTACAAAGTGGGTCTTAATTCCGGCGGCGTTAATCTTCTCGAAGAAATGAACCGACATTTTAAGATTTATTGCGCCGACCCCTTCAATGGTAAGACCAACCGAGTTCTCCCCGGGATCGAAAACACCGTCTTTTCCGGTGCAATCGTCCTTGAATTTAAGCAGGCAGTTGCCGTTTGCAAGTTTATAGACGTTTTTTGTTTTTCCGGTATAGATAAGTTCCTTTTCCATTAAAAATACTCCCTTGTAATTTTAATTTAAAGCTTTTCGTCAATATTTGAATTCTTTTCTAAAACAGCCTGTGTATCATTTTGGCGCTTTTCTTCAAGCTTTCGTGCCAGATCCTCGTCCGTAACGGCAAGAATTTGAATACAAAGCAAAGCGGCGTTTACCGCGCCGTCCACCGCGACACAGGCAACCGGTATGCCGGAAGGCATCTGCACGGTAGAAAGCAAAGCGTCCAGCCCGCCGAAGGCGGCCGATTTAATGGGGATTCCCACAACGGGAAGGGTGGTGTTTGCCGCAATCGCCCCCGCCAAATGCGCTGCCATTCCCGCGGCGGCTATAATGGCGCCAAATCCGTTTTTGCGGGCGTTAATGCTGAAATCCCTTGCCTCGGCAGGTGTGCGGTGCGCGGAAAATACATGCACTTCATACGGCACACCGAAGCTTTTAAGCGTGTCAACCGCTTTTGAAACAACCGGCAGATCACTGTCGCTGCCCATGATAATTCCGATTTTTTTCATACCTTACCCCCTGAAAAATATAAAAGGGCACACTGATTTTGCTAAGCAAAACAAGTGAGCCCAGACGGTCGGCATTAGACAATTAAATGTCCGTACAGTTCTTTGATCCACGTGGTGAGCTCCACTAATCCGTCAGTCACAAAGAACCTCTAAATTTACTTTAGTATTTTAACATATCAAAGCGTTTTTGTCAATCAAATAAAATCTTTTCTTTTAAATATACATATATTTATAATCCGCTTAATAAATTTTGTTTAAATACAATAAATGGGGAATTTGGGAAATTGTTAAAAAAGTTTTAAAAAAAATTATGCCCTCTTGACTTTCCTTGATTTTGTTGTAAAATAGTAAAAGCAATTAAATCTTAAATTATTTAGGAGGAATATTGATGAAAATTAAACCTTTAGCTGACAATGTTGTTTTACAAGCAACAAAAGCAGAGGAAACCACCCAAAGCGGTATTGTTCTTACCTCTGCCGCTAAAGAAAAGCCGCAGATTGCTGAGGTTGTTGCAGTAGGCCCCGGCGGTCTTGTGGACGGCAAAGAGGTAGAAATGACGGTTAAGGTAGGCGACAAAGTAATCGCCGCCAAGTATGCCGGAACCGATATTAAAATTGACGGGGAAGAATACACAATTCTTCGCCAGTGCGATATTTTAGCAGTAGTTGAATAAGTTGAATAAAGGAGATAGTAAGGTATGGCAAAGAATATAATCTTCGGTGAGGACGCACGCAAGGCCCTTTTGGCCGGTGTCGACAAATTGGCTGATACTGTTAAGGTAACATTGGGTCCGAAGGGAAGAAATGTCGTTCTTGACAAGAAGTATGGTTCACCCCTTATTACCAATGACGGTGTTACAATCGCAAAGGAGATCGAGCTTGAAGATCCTTTTGAGAACATGGGTGCCCAGCTTGTAAAAGAGGTATCCGTAAAGACTAATGACGCTGCGGGTGACGGCACCACAACCGCTACCGTTTTGGCGCAGGCTCTTATCAGAGAGGGCATGAAAAACGTTGCCGCCGGCGCTAATCCCATGATTATCAAGCGCGGAATTAAAAAGGCGGTTGACACAGCGGTTGAAACCGTTATCAGCAACTCCAAGAAGGTAACCGGAAACGAGGATATCGCACGTGTCGCCACCATTTCCTCTGGTGACGAGGTTATCGGAAATCTCATTGCCGAGGCTATGAGTAAGGTAACAGCGGACGGCGTTATTACGGTTGAGGAATCCAAGACAGCCGAAACATATTCGGAAGTTGTTGAAGGTATGCAGTTTGACAGGGGCTACATCACCCCCTACATGGTTACCGACTCCGATAAAATGGAAGCGGTTCTTGACGATCCGTATATTCTTATTACCGATAAGAAAATATCCAACATTCAGGAAATTCTGCCCATTCTTGAACAGATTGTTCAGGCAGGCAAGAAGCTTTTGATTATTGCCGAGGATGTTGAGGGCGAAGCCCTTTCAACCCTTATCGTAAACAAGCTGCGCGGCACATTCACCTGCGTTGCCGTAAAGGCTCCCGGCTTTGGCGACAGACGTAAGGAAATGCTCAGAGATATCGCAATCCTTACCGGCGGCGAGGTTATTTCCGAAGAGCTCGGCCTTGAGCTTAAGGAAACCACCATGGAGCAGCTCGGTACCGCACGTCAGGTTAAGGTTTCTAAGGAAAACACAATTATTGTCGACGGTGCCGGCGATTCGGAAGCTATAAAGGACAGAATTGCACAGATTAAAAACGAGCTTGCCATTACTACTTCCGAATTTGACAAAGAAAAGCTTCAGGAAAGACTTGCAAAGCTTTCCGGCGGCGTTGCGGTTATAAAGGTTGGTGCCGCAACCGAGGTTGAAATGAAGGAGAAGAAGCTCCGCATAGAGGATGCTCTTTCCGCAACCAAGGCAGCCGTTGAAGAGGGTATTGTTGCAGGCGGCGGCGTTGCGCTTATTAACGCAATTCCCGCGGTTAAGGCTTTGCTTGACACTACCGAGGGCGACGAGAAAACAGGCGTAAGCATTGTTCTTAACAGCCTTGAAGCACCCATCAGACAGATTGCGTTAAACGCAGGTCTTGAGGGTTCGGTTATCATAGATAAGATTATAGCCAGCGGCAAGGTTAACTACGGCTTTGATGTATACAAGGAAGTTTACACCGATATGCTTGAGGCCGGAATAGTTGACCCGACAAAGGTGACACGCTCCGCACTTCAGAATGCCGCAAGCGTTGCGGCCATGGTTCTGACAACCGAGAGCCTTGTGGCCGACAAACCGCAGGAGAATCCGAATCCGGCAGGCGCTGCCGCAGCCGGCGGAATGTATTAATAAATAAAGCTAATAAGCCGTACCGGTTTTATCCGGTACGGCTCTTTTATGCGGAAAATATTGACAAATATATATCATTATGATATCATATTGATAACAAATAAAGAGGGGGAACCTGTATGAAAGAAATTGTTTTGAAAAACAAGAAAAACGGTATGGCGGTTCTTTTACTGATAATTTTTATGTTTATTTTGGGTATTTTTCTGCTTATTAACGGTGGATTGATGGGATTTAATTCATTTTTAAGCGTTGCTCTGTTTTTACTCGGTATTGTTTTTATAGTCCTGCCTTGTTTTTTGCTTCCCGGTCTTAAGATTTTAAAACCGCAGGAGGCGCTTGTGCTGACCCTTTTCGGAAAATATATAGGAACTTTAAAGGGAGAGGGCTTTTACTTTGTAAATCCTTTCTGCGTTGCGGTAAATCCGGCGGCAAAAACTAAACTTAACCAAAGCGGTGATGTTTCGTCAAACAACATACTTGCAGTCGATCCCGCTACGGCGGTCGCCTCGGTTACCGACTTTCTTAACAAAAAGCTTTCCCTTAAAATTATGACCCTTAACAACAACCGCCAGAAAATAAACGATTGTCTGGGCAACCCAGTTGAGATCGGTATTGCCGTAACATGGCGGATAGTTGACACCGCCAAAGCGGTTTTCAATGTCGATAATTATAAGGAATTTTTGTCATTACAGTGCGACAGCGCGCTGCGTAATGTCGTAAGAATTTATCCTTATGATGTGGCACCGAATGTTGACACTACCGGAGATGGCATTGCCGACGAAGGCAGCCTTCGCGGTTCAAGTGAAGTTGTTGCTGCCCGCATTCGCGAGGAGATTCAGCAGCGTGTAAACGATGCCGGAATTGAGATAATCGAAGCCCGCATTACATACCTTGCCTATGCTCCCGAGATTGCGGCGGTAATGCTTCAGCGGCAGCAGGCCTCCGCTATAATAGATGCCCGCAAGATGATTGTTGACGGTGCTGTGGGAATGGTGGAAATGGCTCTTGAAAGATTAACTCAAGGAGGAGTAGTTGAGCTTGACGAAGAGCGGAAGGCGGCCATGGTATCCAATCTGCTTGTGGTTCTTTGCGGAAACCGTGATGCCCAACCGGTTGTCAATTCAGGCTCGCTATATTAATCATGGGTGAAAATGCAAAAAAACAGGTGCCGCTGCGACTTTCGCCCAAACTCTATAACGAAATAGCATCATGGGCGGAAGACGAGTTTAGGTCTGTGAACGGACAGATTGAATATCTTTTGAGCGAATGTGTCAAATGGCGTAAAAGTAAAGGAAAATATCCACCCAAAGAAACAAATGCACCAACTGATAATGTATAATAAAAAAGAGACTGCGCCGGCAGTCTCTTTTATTTCATTCTCTAAATGAAAAGTAGAGCACTTTATTTATTAATTCGCTGTTTATATCCTGTTTTTCAAACCGCCATTCCCAGTTGCCTTCTGCGGTGCCGGGAATGTTCATTCGACCCTCGCTGCCAAGCTCAAGATAGTCCTGAAATGGGATAATTACCGTCCTTGCTTTTGATTTCATTGCATAGGCAATAAGCCGCAATGCCGGCGAAGCGTTTTGCTCGCCCGGCACCAGTCGGTTAAAAAGCAGGCGTTCTTTGTCTTCGGCTTTCTCGTACCAGCCGTTAGTCGTGTCATTGTCATGGGTACCCGTATAGCAAACACAGTTATGACCGAAGTTGTCGGGCAAAAATGGATTGCCAAGGTCGGACGAGAAGGCGAACTGCAATACTTTCATATTCGGAAATCCCGTAGCGGCAACTAACTTTTGGACTATCGGTGAATTTTCACCGCCTAAATCCTCAGCTATAATTTTGGTATCTTTGATATACGGGTTCACACTCTCAAAAAATTCCATTCCGGCGCCGATTTCCCATTTCCCGACAGTGGCATCGCAGGCTTTGTAGTTAATAGAATAGTAATCCCCAAAGGCTCTGAAATGGTCTATACGTATTGTGTCGTATAAACGGGCGCTGTGTATAAGCCTTTTTCTCCACCACAGATAATCGGTTTTCTTAAGGTACTGCCAGTCGTAAATAGGGTTGCCCCAAAGCTGACCTGTTTTACTGAAAATATCGGGCGGTACGCCTGCAACGCAGGTCGGCGTCATATCCAGCGACAGCTTAAAGTTTTCTGGGTTCGCCCATACATCCGCGCTTTCAAGAGACACATAAAAGGGAATGTCTCCTATAATTTCAATACCGGCATCATTGGCATAAGTTTTAAGCCGCTCGTATTGCGAAAAGAAGAAAAATTGGGAAATTTGGTAGAACATTATTTCTTTTTCGTGTGTTTGCCTGAATTCCTCCAGCACGTCTTGATGGCGGTATTTAAGCCCTTCCTCCCATTCACAAAAAGGTTTATACTGACAGTTTTCCTTAATTGCCATAAAAAGGGCGTAATCATCAAGCCAAAAGCTGTTCTTTTTAAGAAACTGCGCAAATTCGTTGGATGAAGTATCAAAATTTTGGGTTGCTTTCTTTATCAGCGGCAGCTTAAACTTTCTTACCGTCTCGTAATCAACATTTTTTTGGAATTGACGTTTTTCAATATCACTTTTTTTAAGAAGCCCGTCTTTTATAAGCAAGTCAATGTCAATATAGAGTATCTCCCCCGCAAAGCAGCTGCTTGAGGCATAGGGGGAATTATCTTTGCCTAAGGGGCAAAGCGGCAGTATCTGCCAGCAGGTTTGTTCGGTTTTGTTAAGGAAATCCACGAAATTATAGGCTTCCTCACCGAATGAGCCGATTCCGTAGTCGGACGGCAGGGAGGAAATTGCCAGCAAAATACCGCGTTCTTTTTTGTTTTCTTCACCCTTTAACAGCACCGGAGGCTACCCCTTTTATAATATATTTTTGACAGAAAAGATAAAAAATTATAACAGGTATAATTGAAAGCACAAGCATTGCCATCATGGCGCCCATGTCAATAGAACCGTAGCCGCCCTTCAGATATTGAACAGCTATCGGTATGGTTTTATAATCCTTGCCTATAACCAAGTAGGGAAGCAAATAATCGTTCCATATCCACATGGTGTTAAGAATTGCGACGGTAATGGTAGTCGGCTTTAAAATCGGGAATACAATCTTCCAAAAAACGCCAAACGGACTGCAGCCGTCAATGGTGGCGGCCTCCTCGATCGAGCGGGGAACTGTTTTTATAAACCCAGAAAACATAAAGACCGAAAGTCCGGCGCCAAAGCCCAAATATATAAAAATTATGCCTAAGGGATTGTCAAGCCTTAATACATTCGCCGTTTTGGACATTGTAAACATAACCATCTGGAAGGGCACAATCATTGAGAAAACCAAGGCGTAATAAAGTACGGTATTAAATATGCTTTTTACCCTTACGATATACCATGCCGTCATGGAGGTGAAAATAATTATTGCCGCAACCGAAAAAACGGTTATAAACAGCGACCACCAAAAGGCCAAAGGAAACCCCGTATTTTTTATACCCTCAAGGTAGTTTGAAAATCCGCTGAAGCTTCCGCTTGTCGGCAGTGCAAAGGGAGCGGCGGCTATGGAGAATTTAAGCTTAAAAGAGTTTAAAACAATTACAAAAACAGGGAACACAAACACCGCCGAAAGCAGCAATAAAATAATAAAATATATTGTGTTTGCTGCCTTTTGTCGCATCAGCTTTCAACCTCTTTTCTTCGTGTGAGCCATAGCTGAATTAAGGCGATTAACGCGACTATTATAAAGAAAATCACCGCTTTTGCCTGTCCCACACCCTCGTAACCGTTGCGGGCATAAAAGGTGTTGTAAATGTTAAGGGCTAACATCTGGGTTTTGTCGGCCGGTGCGCCCGCCGTAAGGGCAAGATTCTGGTCAAACAGCTTAAATGAATTTGTTATTGTTAAAAATAAGCAGATGGTAATTGACGGCATGACCGACGGTATGATGATTTTCCTAAGCTTCATAACGCTCCCCGCGCCGTCAACCTCGGCCGATTCGAGTATATCGCCAGAAATATTTTGTATTCCGGCGATATAAATTATCATGGTGTAGCCGATCATCTGCCAGTTCATAAGGATTACCAAACCGAAAAAGCCGAATTTCGGGTCGGAGGTAATGGAGTAGTTGTACTTTAAAAGCACTCCGTTAATAATTACCTGCCATATATAGCCTAAAACTATTCCGCCTATCAGGTTGGGCATAAAAAAGATTGTACGAAATACCTTTGTTGCCGGCACCGATTTTGTGAGAATCAGCGCCAGCAAAAAGGCAAATACATTTATGGTTATAACAGTTAAAAAGGCAAATTTTACGGTAAACATAAGTGAGTTTAGAAATGTTTTATCATCGGCAAAGGCTTTTATATAATTTGAAATACCTACGAACTCGGCATCGGTTACGGTGGTGAATTTTGCAAAGGAAAGTAAAAATCCCGCGACAAACGGCAGGGCAAAGGCAATTGTGAAGGCTAAAAGGGTGGGCAGCAGGAAGAGAGCTGAGTACTTTTTATAGGATTTCTCCATTAATCTCGCTCGCTTTTCCACTTGTCAATTATTGTTTTACTTACCTCATCCCATTTTTTGGTGCCTTGGGCATATTCAAGCAGTGCGTTTCCTACCTCCTTTTTGTAGGCCTCGCTCGGGAATGCGGGGAACACCCATGGAATATTCTTTACCGCGGTGTCGCTCATATATCTTGAAATTTCCTTTGCAAGCGGGTCGTCGGGCAGTTCGTCCAAGCTAAACGAAGTAAAGGGCGTGATAAAGCCCAGTTTGTCGGTAACGTAGCTTTTTCCGGTCTCGCTTGTAAAGAGCCATTCAAGGAATTTTAAGGATTCCTCCTGATTTTCCTTGCTGGCGTTTTTGTTTATCGCAAAGTAGTTTTCGGTACCGATACAAATACCCTGACCGCCTTCGCCCTCAACGCCGATATACAAAGGCAGCATTTTAATATCCTCTTCTTTAACCGTGTTGCCCTGTACGCCGGATATCTGCGACCACGCCCAGTTGCCGTTTTGAACCATGGCGGCCTCGCCAAGAGCAAATTCGGCCATAGAATCGGCAACCGATTTTGAGCCCAAAAGGGTTTTTGGGGTTACCGAATTGTTGATATAAAGGTCAAACAGATTTTGGAAGTTTTTTGAGTATTTATTTTTTATTTCGTTCGCATCCAGCAGTTCAAGGGTGGGATCCTTGTCGGCATCCAAATTGATCATTTCATAATAAAGCGGGACGTTAAGCAGGTGTGTCTGCCAGCGCCAGTCCTCGCCTGCGGCAAGGGAGGTAGAGGCGAATACACCCTTTATCCCAAGAGCTTGCAGATTTTTGGACATATCCTCAACAACAGCTTTCAAGGTAGCGAAGCTTTTGATTTCCGCCATAGAGTTTATATTGGTTTTTTTATTTGGCAGCGCAAAATATTTTTTCATAATTGCGTTGTTGTAGATAATTCCGTAGCCTTCAACAACATACGGTACGGCATATACGCCGCCTTGATCCTTTATAGCAAGGTTCTTGTCAGACAGCAGCGAATAAATCTTGCTGTCCTCGATATTCAGGCAATAATCCTTCCATGCATTGTAGCCGACAGGCCCGTTAACCTGAAAAATGGTGGGTGCATCGGCTTTGGCAATTTCGGATTTAAGGGTCTGCTCGTAGGTGTTGGCGGCCGCAGTAACCACCTTAACCTCAATACCTTTTTCTTCCTTGTATTTTTTTGCAAGTTCCTCGTAAACGGCGGCAGATTCGGGTTTGAAGTTAAGGAAGTAAACCTGCGCCTTCTTTTTACCCGTGCAGCTTGCCAAAGCGGCAAAGGATGCAATTAAGGCAAAAATGAGGAAAAGCGAAATAATTTTATTTTTCATAAATCTTAACCTCCAAAAGATTTCTTATATTACTTTTCCACATTTTTACCAAAATATGAATTATGCAAATTTGTATTAAAGCCAAAATTAAAACCCCGTTTTTTAAAACGGGGATTCATAAAGTAAATATGATTTCATAATGTAAAAAGAGTATCATGTGAAATTTACTGCTCTTACTTCTTTTTAAAAATTATCAGCTTGCTCGCAACATAATTTATA
>JBMNVM010000024.1:0-13149 GCA_050946805.1 Acutalibacteraceae bacterium
GTCTAAAATGCCTGTAAAGGTACCGCCTTCCTTTAAAGGTAGGTCTGTGTAATGGATTATCTGTCCGCTTTTTTCCTGAACATCCAAAACGTTAGCAATGTCAAGTTTTCCATTGTCACTTGCCTGTCCGCCCCCTTCGGGGAAAAAGGCGGTGCGGTCAAGCAACACGGCATAACGGCCGTTTTCCTCTTTGCAGGAAATGACCTGTGCTTCAAATTCCTTTATGTGTGAATCAATATCATATAACTTCTTTGTCAACTTAATTTCTCCTGTACGATATGAGCCGCTTTGTAAATATCTCCGCCGCCCATAGTAATAACAATATCGCCGTCTTTGGCTGTTTCTATTATTTTGTCGGCCACATTTTCAAAACTGTCAACCACCACCGCGCTTTTAAGGCTGGCGGCAATATCTTCGGAAGAAATGCCATAGGTGTTCTTCTCCCTTGAGCCCATAATCGGGGTTAAAATAACCTCGTCCGCAAGCGAGAGCGCATCAATGAACTCGTCCTTTAAAAGAGCTGTTCGGGAATAGGTGAAGGGTTGGAAAACCGCAATCACACGATTGTAATTAAGCTCCTTTGCGGCGGAAAGGGTGGCCTTTATTTCGGTGGGATGGTGGGCATAGTCGTCGGCCAAGGTAAAGCCGTTGTATTCTCCTAAAAATTCAAAGCGCCTGCCTGCACCCGTAAAGGTTTTTACAGACTCGGCTATATCGTTCGCCGCCACACCCTGCTCATAAGCCACAACAAAGCTTGCAAGCCCGTTATATATGTTGTGTTTTCCGGGTATATGCATATCAAGTCTTGCAATTTTTATGCCGTCGCGCATTACATCAAAGCAAAAGCCGAATTTGCCTTTTTCTATGTTTGCGGCATAGTAGTCGTTAGTATCCGAAAGTCCGAAGGTTACAACCTTTGCTTCAATATCGGCGGCGGCCTTTTTGCACAAAGCATCGTCACCGTTTATATAACAAACACTTGACATGGCAAGGAATTTGTGGAAAGATAAAACCAGATTATCCATTGTTTTGAAGTAATCGAGATGGTCGTTGTCAATATTCAAAAGCACCGCGACATCCGGCGACATCTGCAAGAAGGTATCCACGAACTCGCAGGCCTCGCAAACCATTGTGTCGCTTTTACCTGCAATACCGTTTGAATTTATAAGCGGCAGCCTGCCGCCGATAACCGCCGTGGGGTCTTTCTTGTTAACAATTAAAATATGTGTTATCATTGAAGTAACGGTGGTTTTCCCATGCGTTCCGCAAACACCGATTACATTATTAAAGTGCCTGGTCAATGCGCCAAGCATATGCGAGCGCTCCATTGTGGGGATTCCGTTTTCTCTGGCGGCGACAAGTTCCGGATTATCGTTTGAGATTGCTGCCGAATACACTATAAGTTCCGCATCCTTGATGTTTTCGGCGCTGTGTCCCATAAAGACCTTTATTCCAAGATTTCTTATTCTTTTTAGCGGGTCGCTTTCGTTATTGTCCGAACCGGTTATTATATACCCCTTGCTGTGAAGAATTTCCGCAAGCGGACACATTCCGCTGCCGCCTATACCTATCATATGAATATGTTTAATACCTTCTATAATTTTATCCTCTTGACAAAGCTGTTTCATGGTAAGGCTCCTTAAGATAATTCAATTATTATATACATTATATTGCCAAATTGTAAAAAAATAAACACTTTTTTATTGGAATGATGAAACATGCTGAAAATCCCTGAAAAAATCCAATATGTAATGAATGTTCTAATGCGGCACGGCTTTGATGCGTACATCGTGGGCGGTTGCGTGCGTGATGCACTTTTGGGGCTTATTCCAAGCGATTACGATATTTCAACATCGGCACTGCCAAAAGCGGTAATGGAAACTTTTCCCCGCACCGTTCCCACAGGAATAAAGCACGGGACCGTTACGGTAATTATAGACGGCCAGCCCGTTGAGGTAACCACCTTCCGCACCGACGGGGAATATTCCGACTCGCGCCGACCCGACAGTGTGGATTTTGTTACCGATTTAAAAAAGGACCTGTCCCGCAGGGATTTTACGGTAAACGCCATGGCCTATAACCCCGAAACGGGGCTTGTGGATTATTTCGGCGGCAGAAATGACCTTGAAAACAAGATTTTGCGCGCCGTGGGCGACCCCGAAAAGCGGTTTTTGGAGGATGCTTTGCGAATTTTAAGGCTTTTTCGATTTTCCTCCTGTTTAGGGTTCGATATTGAAGACACTACCCTAAAAGCCGCATTAAAGCTTTGCGGAAGACTTCAAAACATCAGCAGCGAGCGAATTTTTACAGAGCTTTTAAAGGCTATTAAGGGTAAAAATCCTGCAGCGCTTGCCCCGCTTATCAAGTGCGGCGGCCTTGCCTTTTTGGGTCTTGATAAAATACCTGATTTTAGCATTTTAAAGGCTTTAAACGGCAAACAAAACCTTTGTCTTTTCGCCTTTTTATATTTCGCAAGCGACCGACCGCTTACTGTTTTGGAAAAACTTAAAGCCTCCAACGCGCAAAAAAATTACTGCGAAAGGCTGTTAACATTAAGCGAAGAGCCGCTGCCTTTAACCAAACCACAAATAAAGGAACAGCTTTTTAAAACATCAATCGAGGCGGTAAGCGACCGGCTGCTGTTTTTGAAATCAACGGGAGAGGGCATTACATCAGCGCAAAAAATGCTTGATGAAATTTTAAAAAATAAAGAGCCGTATTTAATATCGCACCTTAAAATCAACGGAAAAACTTTAGAAAAGCTTGGTTACAATGGAAGCGATATAGGAAATACCCTTGAAAAGCTCAGAAAAATTGTTGTACAAAATCCGGATATGAATAGAGCCGAAATTTTACTCAAACTTGTGTCTGAATTTTAACATAACCGTAGTCAGCGCCATAAACTGTAATAACAGCGAAGGCGCTGATTTTTTTAGATGTTGTAGCGTGATAGTCATGAAAAAAATTACCGTAATCGGCGGCGACAGCCGCCTTATAACCGTTAAAAACCATTTAATCAAGCAAGGTTACCGGGTTGACAGTCTCGGACTCTCCGACGATGACAACGGGGATTTCAGGTCCTCCGACATTATCATTCTGCCTGTTCCCACAACAAGGGACAACGTAAATGTATACGCACCGCTGACACAAAGAACCATACCATTATCCTTTTTAAAAGCAAATATAAATAACAGCCAGATCATTCTTTGCTGCAACTATTCCTTTGAAACAAAACGCTGTATTGACTACAACTCCCTTGACAGCTACGCGCTTTTAAACGCCGTCCCGACTGCCGAGGGCGCAATAAGCATGGCCATTGAAAACACCCCCTTTACCCTTTGGAAAAGCAGGGTGCTTGTAATCGGGTACGGCCGCGTTGGAAAAGTTTTGGCCGACAGGCTGAAAGCCTTGGGCTGCAAAGTAGTGGTAAGCGCCAGAAAACCGGCCGATTTTGCAATGCTTAAAGCACTTGGGTTTGAGACCGTGAACACCAATAATTTAAACAATTCCCCGCTTTATTACGATATAATTTTCAATACGGTAGATGCAAAGGTGATTGACGACCAAAGCTTTGAAACCACCACCTGCAGACTTATCATTGACCTTTCAACCAAAGGCGGATTTAGTCTTCCAGCCGCCAAGGAGAAAGGAATTACTGCTATTAAAGCGCCGGGTCTTCCCGGAATAACAGCGCCTGAGACTGCCGGCAGGATTCTTGCCGAAACAATTACAGAGATAATAAACTCGTTTAATTAGGAGTAGAAAATATGGAAAACATAACAATAGGATATGCCTTTTGCGGTTCCTTTTGCACCATAGATAAGTCTTTGGCGGTTTTACGGGAACTTGCAAAGCAGAAAATTAAAATTAAACCTATTATGTCGCAGATTGTATATACAACCGATACCCGTTTCGGGAAAGCCGAAACGCTTATAAAAATAGTTGAGGAAATATGCGGGGAGAAAATAATACACGATATTGCATCGGCCGAGCCGATTGGCCCTAAAAATCTGCTTGATATAATAGTAGTGGCTCCCGCCACAGGCAACACGCTTGCCAAAATTGCCCTCGGAATTACCGATACTCCGGTTACAATGGCCGTAAAAGCGCATTTAAGAAACAACAAGCCGGTCGTACTGGCGCCCGCCACGAACGACGCTTTGGGCGCTTCGGCAAAAAATTTCGGAATACTTCACAACACAAAAAACATCTACTTTGTCCCCTACAGGCAGGATGACCCGCAGACCAAAAACAATTCGCTGGTATGCGATTTTAGTCTTATCCCTCAAACGATTGAAGAAGCGCTTAAAGGCAGACAGCTTCAACCGGTTATCTTATAATTAACCTTAAAATTTAATACAAGCAAATGACGAAATGCGGCGTTTAGCCGCATTTCGTTTTTCTGTTTGCCTGTGCGGCAGGAAATCACCTTATAGGCGAAAACCGCAATTTTTTTGCTGTTTTCAATGGCACAAGGGTGGTGTTGGCGGGGATAGAGTGCAGTCCGAAAATCTATGATTTTAAAGTGTTAGGCATTGTTTCCTGCGCGTGTCGGCTTTCTCGACACGCATAAAAATCCCAAATTTATTTTGGGATTTTTTGCTTTAATTATTAAAGCAAAATTGTGCAAAACTATAATTGGTGATAAGAATGAAAGTTGCACGAACCCTCGCGAAAACGCTGTTTTTTATATGTCTTATTCTGGATATAGCCGTATTCACCTCACTTATTTACCTTAACTACAATATAGGTCGGGAATTTAAAATAAAAAAGGGTGATACGTTTAATATAGGCACTCGGCTGCCGGTAACGGCCATATATAACGGCATAAAGCTGTCCGAGTCTTCGATTCACGAGCTTGAGGATAAATTTGACGTGGATCTTAAGATGTTTGGAATAATTCCCTTTTCAACCGTTAATGTTCAGGTTGTTGACGAGCTTCAAGTAGCGGTGCTTGGAAATCCGTTCGGCATGAAGATTTACACCGAAGGGCTTTTGGTGATAGACCTTACCGACGTTCAGACTGAAAACGGGCCTGTCAACCCCGCAAAGGATGCAGGTATAAAAAAGGGAGACTACATTGTATCTGTAGACGACCAGAAGATTACAACGAATGAAGATTTAATGAGAATTGTTGAGCAATCAAACGGAAATGAAATGAACTTTAATATTGTGCGCGGAAAAAAGAAGCTGTCCTTCAAGCTGCGCGCGGTTATTTCTACCGAAACCGGAAGCTATAAGGTAGGTGTATGGGTAAGGGACAGCTCGGCCGGCATTGGAACACTTACATTTTACAGTCCGTCGGCCAATATTTTGTGCGGGCTTGGACACGGGGTCTGCGATGAGGACACCGGCAGCATTTTGCAGCTTGATTCGGGTGAGATTGTCGAAGCGGAAATTTACGATGTTGAAAGGGGCATTGCGGGCTGTCCGGGACAACTGGTAGGAAAGTTTACCGATAAAACCATAGGCACCATAAAATATAACTGCAGCAGCGGTGTTTATTCAACACCTATCGAGGAAATAGAGTATTCAAGCCTTACCGAAGTGGCTTTAAAAAGCGAAATTAAAAACGGAGATGCGCAAATTTACTGCACTGTTAACGGAACCGAACCGGACTATTACTCCTGCAAGGTAAGTATAAAAGCAAACCATTTTTCTTCAAAAATACAAAACATGATTGTAACCGTAACCGACAGCAGACTGCTTGAAGTATCGGGCGGTATCGTTCAGGGGCTTTCCGGCTCGCCTATTTTGCAAAACGGAAAGCTTATAGGGGCTATAACCCACGTTTTGGTTGACGATCCGACCATGGGCTACGCTATTTTTGCGGAAAAAATGCTTGAAACCGCCAAAAGCGTTGCAAACGGTCAGGTTAAGGTTCTGAAAAAAGCCTCTTAAGGCGAAAACAAATTTTTATTATTTACCCCACAAATTGCCGACTTTCGGCCGAAATCAAACGGCCGCGGGGTCGGTATTTATTTTTTCGTTAAAAAGGTTAAAATAACGATTTATTCCGTTTTTTGCCTTGCAATAAAGCACTTGGCGGTTTATAATAGGTTAAAATGCTTCTAAAAGCGCTTTGAGGTGGATAGAATGAGAAACATAAACTACGATACCGATTTATGTGTTGTAGGAGGCGGTCTTGCGGGGCTTTGCTGCGCCATTGCGGCGGCAAGGCACAGAATTAGGGTAGTACTTGTGCAAGACAGACCCGTTTTAGGGGGCAATTCGTCAGAGGAAATTAGAATGTGGGTCTGCGGCGCGCACGGCAAGGACAACCGCGAAACCGGAATTATTGAGGAAATAGAGCTTGAAAACTTCTACCAAAACACAGGTCTTAAATACCCAGTCTGGGACAGTGTATTATATGAAAAGGCTATAGCAGAGCCGAATTTGACACTGTTATTAAACACAAGCTGTTTTGATGCGAAAATGGACGGCAACACAATAAAAAGCATTAAAGCATGGCAGTCCAACGCAGAAACCTTTCATATAATCTCGGCCAAATATTTTGCCGACTGTTCTGGCGACGGCATTTTAGCTCCCCTTTCCGGCGCCGAGTTTATGTACGGCAGAGAGGCGAAATCCGACTTTAACGAAACCATTCCACCCGACGTTGCCGATAAGAAAACCATGGGAATGAGCTGTATTTTCCAAATACGCGAAACCGACAAGGAGGTAAAATTTATCCCTCCGTCATGGGCATATGCATACGAAACGGATGCGGATTTGCCCTATAAAAACCACAGCAAGGACAACAATTTCTGGTGGATTGAAATAGGCGGCGAGTGGGACTGCATTCATGACACCGACCGCTGCCGCGACGAGCTTTTGAAGATTGCCTACGGCGTTTGGGACCACATGAAGAACAAGGGCGACCACGGGGTAAAAAACTGGGAGCTTGAGTGGATCGGATTCCTGCCGGGCAAAAGGGAAAGCCGCCGATATGTGGGGAAATATATCGTAACCCAAAACGACGTTGAAGCGGGCGGAAAGTTCCCCGACATTGTCGCCTACGGCGGCTGGACTATGGACGACCATTTCCCGCAGGGCTTTTATTACAAGGACGGCTACCCCACCATTTTCCATCCGGCACCGTCGCCGTGGGGTCTGCCGCTTCGCTGCATGATATCCAAAAACATTGAAAACCTTGTATTTGCCGGCAGAAACATAAGCGTTACCCATGCAGCCTTAAGCTCCTCAAGAGTAATGGCGACCTGCGCTGTTTTGGGTCAGGCAATCGGTACCGGCGTTGCACTTGCCGTCAATGATAACTGTAAGGTTGAGAATGTCGACATTGAAAAGCTCCAGCAAACCCTTATGGAGGATGACTGTTTTATCCCCGGCCGCAAAAGAAAGGTCTCCCCGTTGTCAACGGCGGCCTTTTGCACAAGCGATATTGTGCGCAACGGCATTGACCGGGGCGAGGAAAACTGCTGGATAGGCAAAGAGGGCGACACTATCGAATACAGGTTCAATGAGGACACCGAAATTAAGCAAATACGACTTGTATTTGACAGTGACTTAAACAGGGATTACCACAATATGCCCTGCAACTATCCGCTTGAGCAGACAAAATTTAAGCTGCCTTCAACCCTTATTACAAAATTCAGTATTGAAGGCATTTCGGAAAGCGGACAAACTTTCGGCGTTTCGGTCGACAACAACCACCAGCGTTTTGTAAAAATACCCGTAAATTGGAGGGTAAAAACCGTACGCTTTGTACCAAAGGAGACAAACGGCTGCAAAGAATTCCGCCTTTTCGGGTTTGAAGTAAGATAAATAAACATTTAAGGGCTGCCGCAAATTTTTGATTTTGCGGCAGCCCCTTTTGTTTGATTTAATTTTGACCGGTCATTTTTTCCTGTTTGACCTTATGGTCGATTATATGGCGGGAGGCAAGCTCTTTTCTGATTTCATCAAGCGAAATGCCCATTTCCACCATTAAAACCATGATATGATAGGCAAGGTCGGCAATCTCATATATTGTTTCCTTTTTGTCCTCCGCCTTGCCGGCAATTATAACCTCGGTAGACTCCTCGCCGATTTTTTTGAGTATCTTGTCAATACCTTTTTGGAATAAATAGGTGGTATATGAGCCTTCGGGCAGTTTCTCCTTTCGCTCACATAAAAGCTCATAAAGCGCGTTAAGCGAAAACTCGCTGCGCTCTTTGCTTTGAAACAGCGGCTTTGTGAAACAGGAGTCGGTACCCGTATGGCAGGCAGGACCGTCCTTTTCAACCGTTATCAAGAGGGTGTCATTGTCGCAGTCGGCGGTGATGGATACTATGTGCTGATAATTTCCGCTGGTTTCCCCTTTAAGCCACAGCTCATTCCTTGAGCGGCTGAAAAAGCAGGTCAATCCCTTTTCCATAGAAATTTTAAGGCTTTCCCTGTTCATGTAGGCGACCGTCAGCACTTTTTTGCTGAAATTGTCCACCACAACCGCAGGGATAAGTCCGTTTTGGTCAAATTTAAGGCTATCTATATCAATCATTTTTTACCCCACCATTCTAACTGTTATGCCGTTTTCTCTAAGCAGCTTTTTAAGATCCGAAATTTTTACCTCTCCGAAGTGGAAGATTGAAGCGGCAAGGCCGGCATCAATATCTGGAATATCATTAAACAGGGTTACAAAGTCCTGCGCGCTGCCGGCTCCGCCCGAAGCGATGACCGGCACCTTTACCGCCTTGCATACCGCCTCTAACATTTCTATATCGAAGCCTTTTTTAACTCCATCGGTGTCAATGGAGTTTACAACAACCTCTCCGGCGCCGTTTTCGACACAGCGCTTTATCCACGAAATGGCCTCCATTCCGGTATCCACCCTGCCGCCTTTGGAAAAGACTCGAAACTCGCCGTCCACACGTTTTACATCGACCGACAGTACAACGCACTGGTTGCCGTACTTTTCGGCGGCCTGCCTTACCAAATCAGGATTTGCTATTGCGCCGGAATTGACACTTACCTTATCCGCGCCGCATTTTAAGACCCTGTCAAAATCGTCAATTGTGTTTATCCCGCCGCCGACGGTTAGGGGGATAAATATGTTTTTTGCTACCTTGGTTAAAATATCGGTAAACAGCTTTCGCCCGTCGCTTGAGGCCGTAATGTCATAAAAAACCAGCTCGTCGGCGCCGCAGTCGCTGTAATATTTCCCAAGCTCCACCGGGCAGGAAACGTCATTTAAATTATCAAAATTCACACCTTTTACAACCCTGCCGTTTTTAACGTCAAGGCAGGGTATTATTCGTTTGGTTATCATTTCGCCGCCTCCAGTGCCGCCACCAAATCAATGGCGCCTATATAATATGCCTTGCCTATGATGGCTCCGTAAAGGTTTAATTCCCGTAGCGCCTTTATGTCTTCAATACTCGATACTCCGCCCGAAGCGATAATATTAAGATTAAAGCTTTCCGAAAGCTCTTTATAAAGCAGACGGTTGGTGCCCTGCATGGCGCCATCCCTTGAAATGTCGGTACAAATGATGTATTTTACCCCTATGTCCTCCATTTTTTTGCAAAAGTCAAAGCAGGTAAACCGCGAATTTTGTGTCCAACCCTTTATTGCGACAAATCCGTCCTTTATATCGACCCCTACGGCGATTCTTTCGCCGTATTTTCGGACTGCTGTTTTCAAAAACTCCTCATCCTCGACGGCGGCGGTGCCTAAAATCACCCTATCCACGCCGTTTTGAAGGTAGGTATCCACCGTTTTAATTGTGCGGATTCCGCCGCCTACTTCGGTAAAAAGTGAGGTGCTGCCGGCAATTTGCTTTATGGTTTCAAAGTTTTCCGTGCTGCCGGTTTTAGCGCCCTCCAAGTCCACAATATGTATAAAATTGGCGCCCTTATTTTCAAAATCGCGGGCAATTTCCAGCGGATTTTCGCTGTAAACGGTCATTTTTTGATAGTCGCCCTTATAAAGGCGAACCGCCTTGCCGTCAAAAAGATCTATTGCGGGGAAAATGTTCATAAAACTCTCCTATAAATTACTGAATGCTTTTAAAATTTTAAGTCCTACGCTGCCACTTTTTTCGGGATGAAACTGGCAGCCGTAAACATTGCCGCTTTGCACAGCGGCGGTGATTTCCCTGCCGTATTCGCAGGTGGCTATAACCGCATTTTCACAGTCTTCGGCATAAAAGGAATGGACGAAATAAACACAGTCGCCCTCGCAAAGGTATTCAAAAATCGGGCTTTTTCTTTTTAATTTAAGGGCGTTCCAGCCGATATGCGGGATTTTTAAATTATCGGGTATTTTGCCAGTCATCGGCACCACGCTGCCCGAAATGAGTCCCAATCCCTTATGTTGGCCGTACTCAAAGCTTTTATCAAATAACAGCTGCATTCCAAGGCAGATTCCCATTAAGGGTTTCCCCAAAGCCGCCTCTTTTACAATAACACTGTCAAGGCCGGTAGCGCGAAGCTTCGCCGCGGCATCGCCAAAGGCTCCAACCCCCGGTAAAATCAGCTTATCCGCCGCTTTTATAACCTCGCTGTCGCCTGTTATAACCGCATCGGCTCCCACTGCCTTTAAGGAAGATTCAAGCGAGAACAGATTTCCCACACCGTAATCAATTATAGCAATCATTAAAGCGCACCCTTTGTGGACGGGATTTCGTCCTTGAATTTTTCCTCTATTGCCACAGCCTCACGCAAAGCGCGGGCAACCGACTTGAAAGCAGCTTCGATTATATGGTGCGAATTGCTGCCGGAAAGCCGCTTTATGTGCAGTGTAATATTTGCGTTTCTTACAAAGGCTTCAAAAAATTCACGCACAAGCTCGGTATCAAAATCGCCTACTCTTTGTGCCGGAATTTCAAGGTCGTATGTCAAGTGACTTCTGCCCGAAATATCCACAGCCGATAAAACAAGGCTTTCGTCCATCGGAAGCACCGAGCCGCCGTAGCGGGTGATTCCGCGCATATCGCCCAAAGCTTCACAAAACGCCTTACCGAGGACTATTCCTATATCCTCGACCGTGTGGTGGTAATCTACTTTCGTATCGCCGTTGCAGGTAAGCACCAAATCAAACCTTGAGTGTTTTGAAAAAAGGATCAGCATGTGGTCAAGAAAACCGCAGCCAGAATTTATGCTGCCGCTGCCCTTGCCGTCGATATTAAGTTTAAGGCTTATGTCGGTTTCGCTGGTGGTGCGCTTGATTTCACTTACTCTCATAATTCTCACCTAAAATCTCCTTGACTTTTTGTATGAATATTTCCATTTCCTCTTTGCTACCGATGGTAATGCGGTTAAAATTTGAAATTCGCGGGCTTTCGAAATGACGAATTAATATACCTTTTTTCTTTAACTCCTCATAAAGCTTTTTGCCGGAAATTTTATCCGTTTTTGCGAAAATAAAGTTGGTTTTTGATGGCAGCACCTCAAAACCCAAAGCTTTAAGGCTTTCTGCCGTAAACTCACGCGTTTTTATTATTTTTTTGCAGTTTTCCGTATAATAGCCGTTGTCCCTTAAAGTGGCAATTCCGGCTATCTGGGTTAAACTGTTTATATTGTACGGGTTTGTGGAGTATTTGATTTTTTCAAGGTCTTTTATAAGCTCCTTATTTGCTATCGCGAAGCCGAGCCTTCCGCCGGCAAGGCTGCGGGATTTTGAAAAGGTTTGAACACAAAGCAGATTGCTGTATTTTTTGGTAAGCTCCATACAGCTTTCTCCGCCGAAGTCCACATAAGCCTCGTCAACCAAAACCACGCTGTCGCTGTTTGATTTTATAATCTCCTCAATCACATCAAGCGGTTCGGCAATACCTGTCGGGGCGTTGGGATTTGCTATGACAATCAGCTTATTTTGACCCTTGAATTTCTCGGCATCAAGCGAAAAATCATCACGAAGGGGGATTATTGTCGCCTCTACACCGTGAAGCTGTGCGAAAACCTTGTAAAAGCCGTATGTAATGTCCGCAAATGCGGCTCCCCTGTCGCCGTAGGCCAAAAAGGCGAAGTTTAAAATATCGTCCGAACCGTTAGAGAGAAAAATATTTTCCGCCGAAACGCCGTAAAGCGCCGCCAGTTCTGACTTCAGCCCCTTACACTCAGGGTCGGGATAAAGCCGCAAATTTTGTATTTCTTCCTTTGACACCGCCTTTATAACATTTTCGGACGGCGGGTAGGGTGATTCGTTGGTGTTAAGCTTTATGTATTTTCTGTCCCTCGGCTGCTCGCCGGGGACATACTCGGTAAGTTCGCAAAGTTTTTCGGATAAAAATTTGCTCATTGGTCTTCACCGTCAATTCTTACCGTAGCGCTTCTTGCGTGCGCCGAAAGCCCTTCCTTCTCGGCGAAAAAGGCCACATCCTTTGCAACCTTTAAAAAGGCATCTTTTGTGTAGTAGGTATACTGGCTCTTTTTCACAAAATCATCGACCGATAAGGGGCTTGAAAATCTGGCGGTGCCCGATGTCGGAAGCGTGTGGTTGGGACCCGCGAAATAGTCCCCCAAAGCCTCGGGACAGTATCTTCCCATAAAAATACTGCCGGCGTTTTTGATTTTATCAAGGTAATCGAAGGGATTATCCACGCAAAGTTCTAAATGTTCGGGGGCTATTTCGTTTGCGACCTCAATAACATCCGAAATATTGTCGGCAACAATTATTTTGCCGTTGTTTTCGATAGATGCTCTGGCGATTTCCTGCCTTGGCAGCATTTTAAGCTGGTCTTCGATTTCTATGCTTACCTTCTTTGCCAGCTCCATGCTGTCGGTAACCAGAACGGCGCTTGCCATTTTGTCATGCTCGGCTTGGGAAAGCAGGTCGGCCGCAACGAATTTCGGATTGCTCTTACCGTCCGCAATTACAAGAATTTCGCTGGGGCCTGCTATCATATCAATAGATACCCTGCCGAAAACCTGACGTTTAGCTTCAGCCACAAAGGCGTTGCCGGGGCCTACTATCTTATCAACCTTCGGAACCGTTTGGGTGCCGAAAGCCAGCGCCGCCACTGCCTGCGCGCCGCCTATTTTAAAAATTCTGTCCACCCCTGCGATTTTTGACGCCGCCAAAATAACGGGGCTTACCTTGCCTTCAGGTGTGGGTGGTGTGGTTATGCAAATTTCGCTGCAGCCGGCAATTTTGGCCGGAATACTGTCCATCAAAACGGTGGATGGATATGCCGCGGTGCCGCCCGGA
>JBMNVM010000025.1:0-12958 GCA_050946805.1 Acutalibacteraceae bacterium
TATGATTTTCAAAGCGAAAAATCATCAGCCGAATAATTGTCCGATAGTCTTTTACGTCTTGGAATCCGTTTTAGCGGGTCGTACTTGTAGCTTTTGCAGTAATCGTCCGCCCTTGTGATTCCGTGCTTGCGGCAGACCATTTCGCCGTCGTTGCCAATCGGGCTTGACTTTTGGCAGTATTCACAGCGCGGGGGCAGGGTTTTATCAAAGAATTTTCTTTGCATATCACATCACCAATAGTATAGTAACACATCTTATATGAAATCTTCAAGTATTTTTCTGTCCCTTTTATTGTCGGAAAGGGAAATTATGAAAACAATTCCCATTACAAGCAGCGAAAGGCTTAAATGCATTCCGGATGAAAAGGTCAAGGTTTTTAAATTATTCGTGTTTGAAAATGCGGGAAGAGACACATTAAACATTTTAACTAATACTGCGGTGAATCCGAGACTTAAAAGCCCGTGAATAATGCGGAAAAGTATAAAGGACAAGAAATTTATTTTAATTGCCTTTCCTACGGTCATAATCTGGCACCAAATGCTAATACCGGCAAAGCCTAAAAGAAACGAAATTAAGTATACGTTTTTGGTTTTTGCGACGGCAGAAGTAACCTCGGTCAAGAAAAGCAGCGGCTTTATGGCAGGAAGCCTTGATGAGTAAAAATCTATGTAGGCCGTGATTCCGGCGAAAAAAATCACAAAGCTGCAAATATTAAGAATCACCTTTGCCCCTTCGGCGGCCGAGGCGACGAAATTATCCGCTGCGGAAATTGTTTTAGACGGCAGGCTATCAAATATTTTTATTTTACTTTTTGAAAAGCGCGAAAGTATGCATATAGTCAACGAACTGCCAACGTGGCTTACAAGCAGGATATACCCCAGTGTTTTGGAGTTTAAAATTCCGCTTCCCACCGCCGCAATTATAAATGCGGGACCGGCATTTACGCAAAAATTTAACATTCTGCGGCCGTCTGAGGCTGAAATTTTTTTCTCCCTTATCAGGTCATTTATCAGCTTTGCGCCAATCGGATATCCGCCGACAAATGATAAAAGCATTACCGCAAAAAGCTGCGACGGCAGCCCGAAAAGCCAGTTTGATAACGGCTGCAGGAATTTAAGTTTTTCAAGCACGCCCGTTTTCATAATAAACAGAACACAGACCGTAAAGGGGAATAAAGCCGGTATTACCACCTGCGTGCAAAGTATTATGGCGGAAGATACTCCGCCTTTGCAGATTTCGGGCTTTATTATAAAAAGAATTGTGAAAATAAACATGCAGCCAATTGGGAAAATTTTGTTTAAAGTATTTGTAATTTTCATGCCCTCACCCTTGATAACTATATGCATTTAAAAGGGGATTTTTTCATAATATTTATTTGAAGGGGCTTGATTTACGTGGCTAAAAAACTCAAGATCGAAGGCAAGAAGAAAAAAAGCAAATGGAAGCTATTAAATTTCAAGGAAACCGAGCTTGAGACCGAAATAATCGGTTCGGCTCATATTGAAATATTCGGAAACAGCAAAATTTCCATAGACGGGTGTCTTGGTGTATACGAATACAGGGATACATATCTTAAACTGAAGCTGCTAAAAGGTTCTATAATTCTTTGCGGGAGTGAGTTCAATATTATTTACTTCGAAAACCGTCTGATTTCCATTAAGGGAAAAATTTCATCTATTGAATTTGTTTAGAGTGGTGTAAATGATTATTTGGTTATACAGAATAATTTGCGGATATTTGAATGTCAGGTTTTACGGTGAGCAAAGGGAGCGGATTTTAAGCCTTTGCGCCGCCAACGGCATAACGCTTTGGAATTCAAGATTTTCAAAAGACAGTATCGAAAGTTGTATTCTTGTAAGAAATTTTAAAAAATTGAGAAAAATATCAAAGGGTAGGAAGGTCAGGCTACACATTATTGAAAAGAAAGGCCTTCCTTTTTTGATTGAAAGATATAAAAAACGCTTTGGAATTGTGGTCGGCGCACTGCTTTTTTTCCTGATTATAGAATTAATGTCCGGTTATATTTGGATTATTGATGTAAACGGAAATGAAAAGGTAAAAGACGCGCAGATACTTGCCGCGGCAAAAAGCATCGGGATTCATGAAGGCATAAAAAAGAACAGCATTACCCCAAAAGTCGAGCGTGAGAAGCTGCTTTTAAAGCTGGACAGTATCGCGTGGGCATCGCTTAATATCGAAGGCAGCCGCCTTACCATAAATGTAACCGAAACAAAAAAGAAAGAGGAAAGCAAGAATTACAGCAACCTTAAGGCTTCGGCCGACGGGATTATTGAAAAAATCGAAGTAACCTCCGGCAACTGTGTGGTAAGACCGGGAGATGCCGTAAAAAAAGGGGATTTGCTGGTTTCGGGGATTATTGAAACGGCTGACAGCACAAGGTTTGTAAATTCAAAGGGCAGTATTATTGCCAAAACCTATCAGACCCTTGAATTTAGCGAGGAATACACTCAAACCGTCCACATAAACACCGGAAAACAAAAGAAAAAAACAGTGCTTGAAATTTTCGGAGTAAAACTTCCGCTGTATTTGGGCTTCGAGACCGAGCCTTACGAATCTTCGAAAAGCACAAAGGCCGTAACCCTTTTCGGACAAAACCTGCCGATTCGTATTCACACAAAAAAATTTAAGTTTTATAAGGAAAATGTGATAAAATATAAATATGAAAAACTATGCGAAAGGCTTGAAAAAAAGCTTTTAAAAGAGCTTGACGGCAAGGATTATGAAATCTTGAAAAAAGAATTTTCAAAAAACGGGCAAGAGGTGGTTTTAACCGCCCAAGTTCAGGTTATAGAAAATATCGCATATGAAGATATTTTGTTATTTAATACTGGTAATTAGTGGAGTATTGTGATAAAATAAAATAAAAACAAAAAGGATTAGGGGATTTCGATTGTTTGAACAAACGGTTGATATTGAACGCATTGAAGATTTAATTAATTTATTCGGGAATTTCGATGAAAACATCAAATATATTGAAAAAAAGTATGATGTGTCTATAACTTCCATAGGCAATCGTGTCAAGGTAAAGGGAGACCCCCTTGCCGTTAACGAGGCCTGCCGAACCATCAAAGGGCTTATAACCATGATAAACAAGGGGGAACAAATTACCGCCCAGAGCATTGACTATATTGCCTCTTTGGTGGCCGACGGCGAGGATGAAAGCATTTCCTGCGTAGTCGATGCCGATTGTATCTGTATAACCGCAAAGGGTAAGCCGGTAAAACCCAAAACGGTTGGCCAGAAAACCTATGTTGAAGCCATAGAGAAAAACACAGTAACAATATGCGTAGGCCCTGCCGGAACCGGCAAGACCTACCTTGCGGTGGCACAGGCCGTAAGCGCATTTCGGGCAAAGGAAATAAGCAGGATAATTTTAACCCGCCCCGCTGTTGAGGCGGGGGAAAGCCTCGGTTTCCTGCCGGGCGACCTGCACCAGAAAATCGACCCGTATCTTCGCCCGTTGTATGACGCACTTTTTGATATGCTGGGAGCGGAGAACTTCCAAAAATGTCAGGAGCGCGGGGATATTGAGGTGGCTCCTCTTGCCTACATGCGCGGAAGAACCCTTGACGACAGCTTTATTATACTTGACGAGGCACAGAATACAACCTGCGAGCAAATGAAGATGTTTTTAACAAGACTCGGATTTAATTCAAAGGCGGTGGTAACAGGCGATGTTACACAAATAGACCTGCCCAAGGGTAAAAAATCCGGACTTACGGATGCCATTCGGATTTTGAAAAACATTGAGGGCATATCCATTATCCATCTATCCGGAAAAGATGTTGTAAGACACAGGCTTGTACAGGCTATTATAAAGGCATATGAAAGGAATTCGGAAAAAAATGAGTATAAAAGTGAACATGCTTACAAAAGAAACAGGTATAAAATTGCCGACAGGCACAAAAATGCTGATTCGCAGGGCATGTAACGCGACCCTGACATTTGAGAATTTCGAAGGACCCGCGGAGGTTGACGTAACCCTTGTGGATGATGCCACAATAAGGTTAATAAACAGGCAGCAGCGCAATATTGATGCCTCGACCGATGTTTTGTCCTTCCCCTTCGGGGAAAACGGTGTTTACGACATTAATCCCGAAACTGGCGCTAAAATGCTTGGAAACATTGTAATTTCGGTTGAAACCGCCATTCGTCAGGCCGATTTGTACGGACACGGCTTTGAGCGTGAGATTGCCTTTTTGACGGTTCATTCCATGCTTCACCTGCTGGGTTACGACCATGTAAACGGCGGGCTGGAGCAAACCATTATGCGCGAAAAGGAAGAGCAAATCCTTGAAGCGCTGGGACTTGCAATAAATAAACTTTAATTTTCAGGGAGATATATGGAACAGAAATCTGCTTTTATAACCATTATCGGAAGGCCGAATGTTGGGAAATCCTCACTTATGAATATGGTGCTCGGGCAAAAGGTTGCGATTGTTTCGGACAAGCCGCAGACTACCCGCACCAGAATAATGGGTATTTACACAAAAGAGGAGACCCAGATTGTCTTTATTGACACCCCGGGTTTTCACAAGCCGCGAAACGAGCTTGACAAAAATATGAACAAAGCAGTTGGGGACGGCTTAGCTGACGTTGATGCCGTAATACTGGTGGTCGAAGCGGCAACCAAATTTAAGACGGACGAGGACAACCTTCCTCCGGCAGAAACAGAGCTTATAAATGAGCTTAAAAGACGAAAGCTTAAAGCGGTGCTTGTAATCAATAAAATAGATTTATTGAAGAACAAGGAGGATTTGCTGGAGATTATTCGCAAATACAGCAGCACTTTCCCCTTTGAAGCGGTCATTCCGCTGTCCGCCAAAACGGGGGATGGAATTGATGTAATGCTTAAAGAACTTTTCGGCTTCGCAAAGCCCGCGCCCCATTATTTTCCGGATGATGATATAACCGACCAACCCGAAAGGGTCATGGTTGCCGAAATGATAAGGGAAAAGCTGCTTATAAACCTTGATAAGGAGGTTCCGCACGGGATTGCGGTTGACCTTGAGCGCTTTGTTGAAAGAAACACGGCAACAGGCGAGCCGATTGTGGATATAGAGGCTACCATTATTTGCGAAAAGGATTCCCACAAAGGTATAATAATCGGCAAGCAGGGAGCCATGCTTAAAAAGATAGGCGCTTTAGCAAGGCAGGATATTGAAAGCTTTTTCGGAATACGGGCAAATGTTAAATTATGGGTGAAGGTTAAGCAGGATTGGCGTAACCGTCAGGGTTTGATACATACCTACGGTTTAGACTAAAAATTACCGTTTATATTTATCTGTTAACAAACAAAACTAAATTTTAGAAAACTTAAAGGGATGTTTTGTATGGTAACAGATGAAAAATGGGCTAAATTTACAAAAAGCGGTAAAATTGAAGATTATTTGGAATATGTAAATTCCTCTAAGGAGAACGGAAACACAGGTGGAAACACAAGCACGATTTACCACTCAAGGGTTGGTAATCAAGGAAATGAACGCGGGTGAGAACGACCGTCTGGTTACTCTACTTACGCGTGAATACGGAATCTTAAAAGCGTATGTGCCGGGGGCAAAAAGCATTAAATCGAAACGCTCTCCGGCAACGACGTTGCTTACATATTCAAACTTTACGGTAAACAGGAAAAATGAAGTTTTCCGCATAACCGAGGCTTCGGCTATTACCTCCTTTTTTACCGCCGGTACGGAGCTTGAGGTTCTCTCCCTTTCGCAGTATTTTTGCGAGCTGTCATATACTTTTGTGCAGCCCATGACCCCAAACGAGGAGTTTTTGCGCTTAATTCTTAATTCTCTGCATTTTCTGACAAAAGAAAAAAAGTACCCGCCGCTGATTAAAGCCATCACCGAATTTCGAATTGCCGCCATTTCGGGCTACATGCCCGATCTTCTTGCCTGCAAGGTTTGCGGCAAGTTTGAAGACGAAATCATGTACTTTAACATTGAAAACGGCTCACTTTGCTGCGGCGAATGTATTGAGCAGACGACAGGTTATATGGCTATTGATGCCGCCATTTTATCGGCAATGCGGCATATTGCCCTGTCGGAGTTTGGAAAGCTGTATGCTTTCGAACTGTCAAAAAAGAGCGCGGACAGGCTGTCCTTGCTTACCGAAAGGTATCTAACCTTTCAGTCGGATAATAGCTTTGCGGCATTGGATTTTTACAACCATTGCCGCCACGGGAAATTATAACCTTATTTTAGGGTGCTAAACCCCTTGTATTTTCTTGCTTTAAAAAACTGTAAAAACATACCATCCGCACCACGAAGGGAAATGCCATGGAATATAATTCTGAAAAAACCGTCAAAACGCTTGAACTTGACAAAATATTGAACCTGCTTTCATTCGAGGCTACACTGAGTGATGCTAAAGAGCAGGCGTTTTTAATAAGACCGCAGACCGATATAAACGAAGTAAAAAGAGAGCTTGCCGCCACCTTCGACGCATACACCTTTATGGCACGCTATTCCGCCCCCTCCTTTGGCAGTGCGGTCAATGTTTCCTCATCCCTTTCAAGGGCGGCTGCCTCTGCCGTGCTTACAACCCGGGAACTATTGGATATAGCCGAGGTGCTGCGGGTTGTTCGCTCCTTGAAAGATTGGCGGAACAACTGCCAGAGTATGGGGAACACTTCAATTGACAATCTTTTCGAAGCTCTTACCCCAAACAAATTCCTTGAAGAAAAAATCACCTTTGCCATTAAAAGCGAGGATGAGATTTCCGACAACGCTTCCCCGGAGCTTTATGATATACGGCGCAAGATAATTTCCAAATCGGGTAGAATTCGCGATATTCTTGATAAAATCGTGCGTGGCTCCACGGTTAAATACCTTCAGGAGGCCATTATAACCCAAAGGGACGGACGATTTGTAGTGCCCGTAAAAGCGGAGAACAAGGGGCAGATACCCGGAATTGTCCATGACGTTTCCTCCACAGGCTCTACGGTGTTTATCGAACCCATGTCGGTTGTCGAAACCAATAACGAAATCCGTCTTTTGCGGCTTCGCGAGCAGGAGGAGATTGAGCGCATTTTGGCAGAACTTTCGGCCGATGCCGGCAGCTTTGCAGACAGTATTATTGCCTCATATAAGGCGCTTGTGGAGCTTAATTTAATCTTCGCAAAGGCAAGGCTTGCTTATAAAATGAAGGCGACCGTACCTTCGGTAAATAGCAACGGACATATTTACCTTAAAAACGCAAGGCATCCGCTGATCGATTACAAAAAGGTTGTGCCAATCACGGTGGAGCTTGGGAAAAATTACAACACCATAATCATCACAGGCCCCAACACCGGCGGCAAGACCGTAACCCTTAAAACTATAGGACTCTTGACCTTAATGACCATGTGCGGGCTTATGATTCCGGTCGACGATGGCAGCGATATTGCGGTTTTTGAAAAGATTTTTGCAGATATAGGCGATGAGCAGAGTATTGAACAGTCGCTTTCTACCTTTTCCTCCCATATGGTTAACATAATATCTATACTTGAATCGGCCGACGATGACTCACTGGTGCTTTTTGACGAGCTTTGCGCCGGAACCGACCCCATTGAGGGCGCCGCCCTTGCGAAGGTAATTTTAATGCGGCTTCACGCTTGCGGGGCGAAAATCGTCGCCACTACCCATTATCCCGAGCTTAAAACATACGCAATAGACACCCCGGGGGTGGAGATAGCCTCCTGCGAATTTGACGTTGCAACCTTAAAGCCGACATACCGCCTTATAATCGGTATGCCGGGGCGGTCAAACGCCTTTGCCATATCACAAAAGCTGGGTCTGCCGCTTGATATTATCGAAGAGGTTAAAAATCAGGTAACCGACAAGGACACGCGGTTTGAGCGGGTCATTGAAAGCCTTGAAAAGGCGCGCCGCCTTGCCGAGGAGGAATATCAAAAAGCGCAAAGGCTTCGAGGCGAGCTTGAAAGCTCCAAGCGCAAAATAGAGCAGCTTGAGAATGAGCTGCAGACCAAACAGAAAAAGCTTATGGAGCAGACCAGGGAAAAGGCCGACACTATTATTGAAACGGCACGGTATAAATCATCCCTATTGCTTAATGAGCTTGAGGAGATGAAAAAAAGCTTTAGCGCACAAAATGCCGCCGAACTGATGGAAAGGGCAAGAAAAGAGTTTAAATCCACATTTAAAGAGCTGTACGAAGTCGCCGACCCCGTGGGTACCTACGAAAAATCGGGCGAGCCGGTAGAATGCCTTAATGTCGGAGATATTGTAGTGATTGCCGATATGGGCTGCGATGCGACCGTGCTGGACGTAAAGCCCGATAAAAAGCAGGCCTTTGTCATGTCGGGCGCCATTAAAATGTGGGTAAGCTTTGAAAAATTACGCCAAAAACACAACAATGCCAAAACTTTTGAAACCAAAAAGACAAGGACGGTTACGGGGGTAACCTCAAGAGCCGAGCGGCAGATTTCGGGGGAGATTGATCTTCGCGGAATGGCATCGGACGAAGCCTTGATTGAGCTTGACAGGTATATAGACAATGCCCTGCTTTCGGGGCTTGATATAATACGCATAATTCACGGCAAGGGAACAGGGGTGCTTCGAAACAGCGTTCAGTCCCATTTGAGGAAGCATAAAGCCGTAAAAAGCTTCAGGCTTGGCACATTTGGTGAGGGTGAAAACGGCGTTACGATTGCCGAATTAAAATAGTTAAGGGAGGATGCCATGTATATACCTTCAGATGACCGATACACAAAAATGTTCTACCGCCGCTGCGGGAAAAGCGGACTTAAACTTCCTGCAATATCTTTAGGGCTTTGGCACAATTTTGGCCATATTACGCCCTTTGAGACCCAGCAGCAGATTCTTCGCACCGCCTTTGACAACGGCATTACTCATTTTGACTTGCAAACAACTACGGGCCGCCGTATGGCGAGGCGGAGCGCAATTTCGGTATTCACATGGATCGCGACTGGCATACCCACAGGGATGAGCTGGTAATTTCCACAAAGGCCGGATTTGACATGTGGCCGGGGCCTTACGGCAATTTCGGCAGCCGCAAATACTTAATTGCAAGCCTTGACCAAAGCCTTAAGCGCATGCACCTTGATTATGTGGATATTTTTTACCACCACCGTCCCGACCCCGAAACGCCGATCGAGGAAACCATGGGTGCTTTGCACGATATTGTAAAAAGCGGAAAGGCGCTTTATGTGGGAATTTCAAACTATAACGCCCAGCAAGCAGAAATCGCCATTAAGACCCTAAAGGAAATGGGCACACATATGCTTATCCACCAGCCCAACTATTCCATGTTCAACCGCACGCTTGAAAACGGGCTTTGTGGTGTTTTGGAAAGGGAAGGGGTAGGCTGTATCGCCTTCGGGCCGCTTGCGGGCGGCGTTCTTGCCGGCAGATACCTAACCGGTATACCAAAGGATTCAAGAGCCGGCCATGACCCGAGGTATTTAAAGCCCGAAAGCATTACCGAGCAAAAGCTAAGCGTGGTAAGAAAACTTGAAACTGTAGCACAGCAAAGAGGACAAACCCTCGCGCAAATGGCTCTTGCATGGGTTTTGAGAAACGGATATGTCACCTCGGCGCTTATCGGCGCCAGCAAGCCGGAGCAGGTAATTGAGAATACATATGCTTTAAAAAATACGGAATTTACCGCCTTGGAACTTGCCGAAATTGACAATATCCTGTCTGCAATTTGAGCATATTTTCCCGCTTTTGCGGTATATTATTACAATATGGGGTGAGTTTAGATGGCAATAAGATTTAACGAAGACAAGGAGCTTGTGGCAAAGATAAAGGAAGGTCTTAAAAAGAGAGGCGGTTATTGTCCCTGCAGAGTCCCCAAGACCGAGGACAACAAATGTATTTGCAAGGAGTTTCGCGAACAGATTGCCGACCCGGATTTTGAAGGATATTGCCATTGTATGCTCTATTATAAGGAAAAAGACAACAAGCGTCAAAAGTCAGAAAATCGAGAGGAGTAAGAAAATGTCTGTAATTAAAATAACAAAAGATAATTTTGAAGAAGCGGTGCTGGAAAGTGAAAATCCGGTTTTGCTGGATTTCTGGGCAGAGTGGTGCGGCCCCTGCCAGATGGTAGCCCCCGTTTTGGAGGAAATCGCACAGGAAAAGCCCGAAATTACCATAGGAAAGGTTAATGTTGATGAGCAACCCGAGCTTACCGAGTCTTTCAACGTTACGAATATTCCGTTGCTCGTTTTAATGAAGGACGGGCAGATTGTAAAACAATCGGTAGGATATAAAACTAAGGAAGAATTGATTGAGCTTTTTGAACTTTAAATTTCGCCTTTCAATATTTCTATATAATAAGCGCAACCCGAAAATTATCGGGCTGCGCTTGTTTTTGTGTTCAAATTCAATAGCAAAGCTATTTGCGGATATTTAAGACTCTCTTTTATTTCCCAAAAGCCAGTCAATTATCTTTGTTTCAAGATATGCGGAATCCCAGCTGTTGTGTTCGACACCGTGAAAAATTGTAAGCTTGGCGTTTCCGCCGTTTTTATTTACACCGTCCACCATTTCAAGTGAGTTGCGCAAAGGCACCACATTGTCGGCATCGCCGTGAAAGGCCCAAATTTTCTCGTTTTTCAAAAGCCCTGTTCTCCACGAAAAGCCGCCGCCGCAGACCGGCGATATACAACTGAAAAAATTAGGATATGTAATTCCCATTTCCCATGTGCCGTAGCCGCCCATGCTGATACCCGTTATGGAAATACGCTCGGAGTCAACAGGGTACTCCTCGGCGATTTTGTCAATAAGTTGTTTGAGCGGGATTACAAGGTTGTTCCAGACAAATCCGGTCGGGCACTGTGGGCACAAAACAAAAGCGGGGTATTCGGAGCCTTCGCAGATGTACCTCGGCAGGGCATTTTTATTGACAAGCGGCAGATCGGTGGTTCCGTTGCCGCGTTCACCCGAGCCGTGCAGAAATACAATTAAAGGAAGTTTACAGTCAGGCTCTTTGTTTGGGGCATAAAGATAATATCCAAATTCGTTTTCACTTTTTCGTTCAACAATAATGCTTTTCATAATTACACCCTATTCCATGTTTCGGTACTCACTTGGAGTAAGTCCGGTATTTTTTTTGAAGGTTTTCAAAAAGTGCTGCGCATCGTAAAAGCCGGTTTGCAGCGCAATATCCGTAATACTTATATCGCTGTTGCGTAGAAGCTGCTTTGCAATATTTATGCGGTGAAAGTTTATATAGCTGTTAACCGATTGGTTTAAATTTTTGCGGAAAATAGCCGATAGGTAGGATGGATGTATCCTTACATAGTCGGCAATATCCTGAATGGTGATTTTTTCGGCATAGTTTTCCTGAATAAACTGAACTGCCTTTTCAACATAAGGCGGAAGTGTGTTAAGTGCCGCGTTTTGCGAAATCGGAATTTCATATTCGTTGTATGTTTCGCTTTCCTTTACGTCAAACCGATATGATATACACTGGTAGGAGGGAATGTGGTAAAGCTGCAGGGTTAATGTGCAGGGCCGGTTGGTCCATAGCTTGAAGGTAATAACCCCTGTGCTTTTGTAATCTTCAAGCGACGGCGTTTCCGAATCGGGGAAGAGCCAAAGCTTGAACCGCCCACCCGAAGTCATTACAAGCTCACACAAATTGCCGTTTTGCGGCGTTTCATCGTTAACGGTAAAGGTGTATGAACTTTTGTCCTTTGGGGATTCTATATAGAAGTGATTCGCAAAGGCTGTGAACAATTTTTCGGCCTGTTTGTTTTCCCTTGGCGAACAAGACCAGACGGTAATATCGCTTATAGTACATCTGAAGGGCATTTTAAGCTGATAGCCACCGTTTGAAATGGCTATCCCTCTGATAGATTTAAGCACATCAACAGTTGTTGAAAACTGCACATGCAAAATGGTATACAGTACCTTTTCAAGTGAATAGTGCAAAACATTGTAATTAACCGGCGAAAGCTTGCAGTGCGCTATAAGATTTTGTATATCAGAATGAAAGTATGGGTATGAAGACTCAAAGGAGGAAATCGAGGAGCAGTTAAAAAGATGGTTTAGTTTTCTGTATCGAACGGTGTTTTCGGGGTAAATTTCGCCGGTAGCATCGTCCGAATCCTTCATAGTGTATAAATCAAAGACGATGTGCAGTACCTGACACTGGTGCGAGGTTGATTTTATTTCAAGCTCCTTATTGGGCGGCAAAAAAACAATGCTGTTGGCAGGGAAATTGTTTTCCTTGCTTGCAGCGGGGGAATGTATAATTTTATATGTGGCGGATCCTGACAGCATTATGAATAATTGCGAGCAGTTTAAGGCTTTATAAAGCTGCCTGTTAAAATGCAAAATCTCGGTGCTTAAAACCTTTGTGCGTATTTCAGGCATTTTATTAAAATCTAAAATTGATACGCTTTCCATACGAATTTTTCACCTAATAATCTACTTTTATGGTAATTATAACATATATAAGACCGGTTTGCAATAGTCGGATTTTACTGGTTTAGCATCGAAATACCTTTATTAGCGGCGTTTTATATTTAATATCCCAATAAAAAATACAATTAAAACTCCCCTGCCAAAAAAATTCGACAGGGGATATGTGGGGAAGGTGGAAAGCTAATAAAAATTTATAAATGGAGTTTAGATTTTGGTAATTACGTTTATTTGCACCGGACAATTATATTTCCTTACAACAGAAATATTTCAAGATAAATAATCCGAAACCCCACATGGTCTGCTTTGGGATTGCCTTTTTGAGTTTTGTAAACCGATAATACTGTTTATTCACTTTAAGTCGGTTCAGCCCAAGCAAGAAATCTTCCGTTTACAGCAGATATATTTTTATATTTCACGGGATAAGCCATACGATATTTTTCACTAAATACAATAGGATCTCCTTTAAACACATCATTATATTTAATTGACACACGGAATATTAACACCTCTTCACCATTATCTACTCCCAATTTAGT
>JBMNVM010000026.1:0-12736 GCA_050946805.1 Acutalibacteraceae bacterium
CTGAATTTTCCTGACATAAAAATACACCTAAACCCTCTCAAATAAAATATTTTTTACGAGTTTTTTACTGCCAATTTTTTACAAATGAACAAAAAGTGCAAAAATGACGCCTATTAAGGCTTTTTGCGCAATAATTGTTGTTGACATAGTCCATTAATTGCTATATGATTAAGACATAAAGTATCTTATTTTAGTGTTAAAATATGTATAAATATAACAAAACTACCTATGAAGTGGGGTCATATATAATGTTTACAAGCTTGTTTCAAAATGCAGATTACGGTATAGTCGCGATTATTTTACTGGCTGTGGCTATGTCGGTTTTCTTTGTCATATACACCATTCAAACAAAAAAGGCCTACAAAAACCTTTTGGAAACGCTTAAAGACGAGCAGGAGAGAAGCAGCATAAAAACAGCCGAGCTTTTGGCCGGGAAGCTTAAAGAGTATACCGACAATACCCTTGTTGAAAATGTTTATGAAAAATTTAATAATGTTTTTTCAAATGATCTACTGCCCGCCGTAAACGAGTCTTACGACAAACTATCAACTCTTTCCGACCTGGTGGTCGAAAGGCAGGAAAAGGGCATGAGCGAGCTTGCGACCATGCTGGCCGACCTGCTCGCCCAAAAAACGCGGGATTATATAAACGAGGAATCCCACGTAATTTCCGAGCTTAAAACAACGGTACTTGATTTTTCGCGTGAGCTGTCCGCCATTACAGAGTCGGCGAACACACTTTACGGGCATTATGAGCATTTATATGAATCAAGTGAGAAAATCTTTGAAAAGGTTTGTGCCACCGCTACCAATACGGTTGAAAAGCTTTCCTCCCTTTCGGATACGGTAAGGGAGATAGCAATGCTGTCGGAAAAGAACCAAAACCAGATTTCCGAAAACATTGCGCTTGTAAAATCCTTGTCGGATAACACCGAAAAAATTCAGGACAGCTTTAAGGAAAACGCCTTGGCCATTTCCGAGCAAAACAAGCTCGCCGCCGAGGAACTTTCAAGCGCTGTTGCTTCCATACAAGGCAACATGGAGATTGAGGTTAAAAATATCATTTTGGAATTCAAATCAAGCATTGCCGGCGCGGTAGATACAATGACCACCTCCATTCACAGGCTTGAAAACATTTCCGAAAGAATCGGAATTAACGCCGCCGACTTCGGCAAGACCTTGTCGGATGCCTATACGGATTTCGGCAACAATGTCAATTCGTTGCTTTCCTCCTCCCTTTCGGATTTCACTTTGGCCATCACAAGGGAAAATCAGCGCCTTGCCGACACCGCCGAAACCCACAGCGGCAATATTTCTACATCTGTATCCGAGTTTAATTCGGCGCTTGAACATTTCATAGCCAAATTTAATGACGTAAGCGACAAGTTAAGTTCGAGCATAGAAGAATTCAAGGAAAACGCCGAAGATGCCTCCGCCCGCTTTGAGGTTGGCATGGAGGAATCAATCAAGTCAGCGCTTGCGGAGATGGATGCTTCGCTTGCGGAAATTATTAAACGACTGGTTAGCGTTACCGACAGTATTCAGGATGCGGCGGATTCGCTGCCCGGCGCCGTTAAGGCCATGATGCAGTCAAACAGATAGACCCGCCGTTTAAAGTATTTAAGTGGGGTGCTTTATAATTGCAACCGTTTCGTCCCGTAAATTTACAGGATATAAACAAAAGCTTAATAGATAAATACCCTCTGCCGGAGGATTTCGCAAAGGCCGACATTTCGGTCGCAGAAGAAATTCTTGCCGATATGAGGGAGCAAAACAAGGGCTTTTTCGAGATATCCGCCCTTGAGCTTAACTATGCCTTTTTGTTCGCGCAGATTTGCACCGACAAGGAGTTTGAGGTTCTTAAAACAGCGGTTTTATATAAATCGGATAAAAATTTGTTCCATATTGGCTTAATTTGTTTTCAAATGAATGCCGAAGATGAGCGCACGGCCGAGTTGTTTTCGATAATCTGCGCAAAAACTCAAAAAAAGCAACCCGAAATATTTGAAAGCTCCCTTTTGGGCAAAACGGGCTTAAACCTTGCCGAAATTTACGCAAAATCTTTGGAAGTTATGGAGCTTGAAAAGCTTAGTTTCAACGATTTTTGCGCCAAATACAACATTATTGCGGATTCTGTGTTTTATAACAATTTAAAGCTTTTGCACTTTTCAAAATGTGAAAAGGATGAATTTTTACTTTGCGAGGACTTCCTTTTAGAGCGTATTTTAAGCGCAAAAACCGAATTTCTGCGACCGGCGCTTCGCAATTTTACCGAAAAGGTCGGGTTCGACGAAATATCGGACAAGCTTAAAAACGCCCTTTTGGAGCGTTTGTCAAATGAAGAAAACGATATGGCATTAGGGCTGTCAAACGAGTTTTTAAAGGAAATCAGACAGCAAAAATACGGCAAAATGCTTAAAAACCATTTTCCAAAAGGCCTTAAAAAGCTTGAGGTTTATTTGTCCATTGTTAACAGGATTAAAAATATTCAACTGCTTGAATGCGGATATATATCGATACTTTTTGAAAATTATACGGTCCTTGATAATAAAGATTGGGAAACACACGCTTATGCATATTCCCACCAAACCTTTGAAAACCTTTTCGAAAGCTGGCTCTCTCTTGGCACGCCGGAGGATTACTGGCCTGCGATTTCGCAAGACAAAATCATACCGGCGCGTGAAATTTTCCTTGGCGCCAATCAAAGCGGAGCTATTAAGCTTGAGTTTAAAGAATTTGATATTTTATATGCGAAGGATCTGCTGTCAGGTTCGAGATATTAAATTATTTGTTTAAAGGATGTGTAAATCTTGCCTGAATTCAGATATTCCGTAGTTGACCAAAATGGCCGAACCTTAAGCGGCACCATGGAAGCGGACAACCTTGATATTTGCCGCAAAATTATAGCGCAGCGCGGGCTTTACTGTCTTGAGCTTACCGAAGCCTCGGTCATGTCCCGCTCTTTAAACTTCGGCAACAAATCAAAATTTGACGTAAAAACACTGAGCGTTTTTTGCCGTCAGTTTGCCACAATGCTGTCCTCCGGTATAAGCATTATCAAAAGCCTTGATATTCTGCACTCGCAGTGGGAAAAGGAAAGCCAGAAGGCCATCATCAAAAAGATTTATGACGGGGTTTTAAAGGGGCGCACCTTTTCGGAGGTTTTAAAAGAGCAAAAGACCTTCCCCGATTTAATGGTAAACATGATTGAGGCCGGCGAAGCCGACGGTACCCTTGACCGTGTAATGTCACGGCTTTCGGAGCATTACGACAAATCGGTTAAAACCGCCAATAAGGTAAAAAGCGCCATGATATACCCGATTATTTTGGGCGTTTTGACCGTTTCGGTGGTTGTCATTCTTATGGTTTTCGTGCTTCCGGTATTTACCAAAATGTTCGAATCCTCCGGAACCCCGCTTCCCTTGCCTACCAAAATTTTGGTTGCACTAAGCAATTCGCTTATAAATTATTGGTATGTTTATTTTATAGTAATCTCTTCGGTTTCGATTACATGGATAAGCTTCTTAAAAAACGAAAAAGGCCGTTTGGCTTGGGACAAGTTTAAAACCCGCATTCCGATTGCCGGAAAACTAATTGTTACCATAATAAGCGCAAGGTTTTCCCAGACACTTTCCTCCCTTATGCAAAGCGGTATTCCGCTGCTAAAATCCCTTGAGATAACCTCAAGGGTTTTAGGCAACACATATTATGAAGCGCGGGTGATGGAGGCGGCACAGGATGTCCGCCGCGGAAAATCCCTTTCCACCGCAATAAAATCCATAAATGTATTCCCCATAATGCTTCAGTCGGCGCTTGCCATCGGTGAGGAATCCGGTACAACCGACGATGTGTTAGTTAAGACCGCCGCCTATTATGATGAGGAGGCAAACTCGGCAATTACAAAGCTTGTGGGACTTTTGGAGCCGATAATGATAGTCCTTATGGCGCTTATTGTCGGTTTTATCGTAATCTCCATAATTCTCCCCATGTACGGCTCAATCGGCAACATTTAAAAGTTTCGAAAGGTGGCAAAAACCGAATGTTATCCATAGATATCGGAAGCAAGAAGGTCTGCGTGGTCGAGGGCAGAAGCCAAAAAGGCTCCATAACGGTTGATTTTTGCAAGAGCATTGAATTTGAGGAAGAAGTGGTCTCAAACGGGAAAATCGTCAACCGTCCGGCCGTCAGCTTTCTTATAAACGAAATAATAAAAACCAACAAAATCAAATCCAAAGCGGCCGTTGTTACCATAAACAACAGCGACATTATAGTAAGGGATTTCACCTTCCCGCAGGTTAAAAAAAGGCAGCTACGGCAGCTTGTAAACTCCGAAATGCTGCAGGTTGTCGGGACTGACAGTAATTTTATTATAGATTTTACCGTAAACGGGGTTACCGACAATAATATGCTTTCAGTTAAGGCATATGCCGTATCGGAGGATATTATTGAAAGCTATTTTTCCCTTATAAAGGAATTAAAGCTTAAACCCTATGCCATGGATCTGCACGCAAACTCAATATCAAAGCTTTTTTTGGGCAAAGCCATAAACGGCAAAACACAGGAAAACAGCAGCGTGATTTTGGCGGACATCGGCTACTCGCAAATAATCTTCCACGGATTTAAAAACGGAAAATCGCAGTTTTGCCGCACCGAAAATTCGCCCGTACAGAGCCTTGTAACCGACCTGTCCTCTGCCACAAGGAGCGAGTTTGGTGAATCCGAAGCGGAAAAGCTTGACTTTTCTCCCGATGCGGAGTATGAATCATCCATTGTCGCGGATGCCTGCAAGTTTTTCGTACACCGCCTATCCGAAGCCATTCAGCGGTATATACTTTACAATATTACCACAACGCAAATCGAGGCCGTCAGCCATATTTACATTTACGGTGGTATAGCCGCCGCCAAAGGCCTTGACATAATGCTTTCGGATCTTTTGAAAGTGCCGGTAGAGGTTGTAAAGAACGTTGAAGGCATTGTTTTGCCCGACGGCTGCCGAATGCACGGTATTTGCAACGCCGTAGGCGCGTTAATCAGGGAATAATCTGAAAACAATAGGAATTTTACCTTTAAAAAAGTATGGTGTAAAGAACATGATTAAAAAGGATTTAAATCTGTTTGCCGCTTATAAAACCGGTTCGAGCAAATCGGGAGCCAACGACTCTAAGACAATTCTCTCGATTATAATGAGCTTTGTCTTTATTATTTGCATTGCATACATAACCGTAAGTGTTATTAAAATCAACAAGCAATCCGAAATAAAGGCGATAAACAACGAAATGCAGCGCCTTCCGGGTGTCGAGACCATCAGTGATCTGCCAACCAAAAACAGATATAACAATCTTCTAAACCTTTATTTGAATGCGCTGAAATCTGCCAAGGATAGCTTTGACAATTCGGTGTTTATCGATTCAAATCTTTTGCGGGAGATAAACTCCTCTATGCCGGCTGATTTTAAAATAACCAACATGAAAATCAACAGCCAAACCTATGTAATATCGGGATTTTGCACCAATATACTTTCTCCCGCCACCTTTAAGCAGTCACTTGATGCCAAAGGCATTTTCTCTGCGATAAATTATAGCGGCGTTTCAAGGGACAGCAGCGGCAACTATTATTTCACCATAACCTGCGTGTTTAAGGGGGCGGATTCAAAATGAAACTGAATACAAGAGAAAAGCTCTTAATTATACTTCTTTCTGCCCTTGTAATTCTGCTTGGCGGGTATAAGCTGTTAATTGAATCCGCAATACAGGATATTTCAGGTCTTGACAGCGAACTGAACAACGCAAAGTCAAAGAAATTCCAAATGCAAAATGATATACTTTTGGCAAAGACGATAGACCAGAAAAATAAGGAGCTTGAAGAGGAATTAAAGCTGGCATTAGAACCTTTCTTCCCAAGCATTGAAAACGACAAGCTTCAGATATTTTTCCAAAACATAGCCAATAATCTAAGTATAAGCTTTGACTCATTTGTTATGGCCGAAAAGGTTGCCACCCAGATAACCAACAACCAAATCCCGGCGTTTGACGGCCCGCAGTACCCCGCCAAGGATGCCGTAAATGAAATTATCGGCATAAAGGAAAACAAGGCGGGCGAAGCATCTGCACCTGCCAATCCCGAAACAGACCAAAAAGCGGACGGACAGCAGAATTTAATTGAGCTTACGGTTGTTTCCTTTGAAACAAAGTGCAACTATGATAAGCTTAACCAAATACTAAACGCAATCCGCCAATCCGGAAGAATTATGCGGGTGTCTTCCCTTTCAGCCACGCCTGGCGGCGACTCGGGTACGCTGAATGTCAGCATATCGGTTGAATGTTACGGAATTAAAAAGATTGACTCAAGCGACAGCCTTTTAACAAGCACACTTCCGCCGCCTTCCGGTAAGCCCAATCCTTTCAGTTAAGGTGAGGTTTTATGAAAAATCGGCTTAAAAAAAAGGACGGTTATATTCTGATTTCGGCCATAATTATCTTTCTTGTTTCCTCACTTATTATGGCTACCGTTACCACCGTCTCTCTTTCGACAAACAAAAACACCGAAGTGCAGTATAATTATCAACAGGCCTACTATACGGCAAGATCGGCCGTATCGGCGGTTGCGGAGTATATTATCGACAATTCCTATAACCCTTTAGTGATAGACGGTTTTATAAACCGCCCCGGAAAGGGCAGTATTAATGGTATGGGGGATTATACGGTTTATGTCCAGTATACCGACGATAACCGTATTATGATTACCGCCGAATCGAAGTTCAACAAACAAACCGCCACTGCAACGGCTTATCTTATTAAGCCGCCGGTAAAAGGCTTTATTCCGACCGACAGTGTTGTTTATGTCAACGGCTCGGCCGCTACGGGTATAGGCCAATCCCAGCTTTACGGCACCGTTTATATAGACGGAGATTTGAATCTCGGTCAAGGCAGCTTTATTTACGGCTACGCCGTGGTAAAGGGCAACACCCATATTTCGGGATACGGGCACACCACATCGGGTCTTTTCGGATTTGGAAACGTTACCTTGTACGGCAGCGGTACCGTTAACGGGGATGTTTACACAAAAGGCGACCTTATAATGGATAGCGGAAGCGGAAAAGTAGACGGAAACGTTTATGTTGACGGCTCGCTTTTTATGAACAACGGCTCGTCCGTTATATATAAGGATGCAACAGTAGGCGGAAACGTTGAATTTGGTGGCGGCAGCAACAGAATTTACGGCAACCTTAATTACAAGGGAAGCGTTGAAACCGCGTATGGCAGTGTCGGCTCCTTTGTAAAGGGCATAAGCAACAAAATAACCGACTATACGCCGGTTGATGATGCATCCTACCTTTCCCGTGAACTGCCGATTATAAAACCGCCCACTCCTTTGGAAAATCCCGCTTTATATCATCCGGTAATTATAAATAACAACACCATCACCGGAACCGGATCCATTACCTCGGCGGTGGTAGCGGAATTAAACTCCAAGCCTTATGGTACGGTGCTCACGATTGATACTTCAAGCGGAGATATATCCCTTCTCCTTGCGGATACAAATTTTAATCTGAATAACGGCCTTAACATTGAGGTTACGGGACCTAACAACGTATTTATTTATATGACCGGTTCATCATCAATGTCCATCAACTCAAATTCATATGTCGGTATGAAGGTACGTGGCTCCAACCCGCGGCTGTTTATCTTCGGCGATGATAATCAAAGCATATCGCTTAACAACAATTCGGAGCTGGATGCCTGCGTGTATATCCCGAACGGCACAATGAACGCTTCGGGAGCGCCGCTTACCACATATAAGTTTATAGGAAGCTGCACGGTTAAAAAGGTTAATTTAAGCAGCAATGTCAAGTTCTTTTACAGCAAACCGGATTTGGACGAAACTCCGCTTGATATTTTCAACCCCTCTAACCCGGGAAGCGCCGTAAAATGGGTTATTCAAGGTTGGGAATAGTGTGCAAAACGCTTTTTGGAGAGATTTTATGAAAAAGTTTCTGAAATCAAAAGAGGGCATGACCCTTGTAGAGGTTGTAACCGGACTTGCCGTATTTTCTTTAATTGCAGTCTTTATCACGATTATAATAACAGCGGCGCTAAATAACATTAAGGAAAATTCAGATTTAAAAAAGGATATTAAGAACGCGGCTGCGGATATTGAGTATAGCCTTTCCGATTCGAAAAATGACGAGGATTTGACGGTTGAGGAATCGGAATTCAGCGTGGATTTCGGTAACGTAACCGTTACGACCAAGGGAAAACTTATAAGCAGTAAACAGGACGAAAAAGAAGTTGAATTTAAATACTTTATTCCCGATTAAGGCTATTTAAAATAAACTTTTATAGAATGGAAACTGTTTATGTATAGGAGCAAAAAAGGATTCACCCTTGTTGAAGTAATTCTGACACTTGCGATTATAAGCATTTTATTTGCGGTAATAGCTTCTTTTATCCCCCTTGCCAATACTTATAAGGATACTGCGGTAGACATTGCAAGAGCGCAAAATCTTGCCCAGCAGATCTTTATGGAAATCGAGGGGCAGCTTCGCTATGCGACATCGCTCAATATTTTAGACGAAATGCCGGAAACCTTTGATGCCGGAACCAGTTATATTTATACATCAAACGGAGAAATCCTCTCGATAAAAAACGGCGAATCCGAAACAAGCCTTACCCCCTCAAACGGTTCGGGTGAATATTCATATAATATAAACTTTATTCATATTGATTTCCATATGCTTCAAATGACCCTGACCATAAAAAAGAAGGGCAAAATCATATATAATGCCGATTCGACCATAAATATTCAAAATTTGGGCAACATTCCAATTACCGGAGCTGCATCGGGCAACCATGTAGAGTATATGTCCCCCGCGGAAAAGTCGGTAATGGTCTCCTTAATGGTAATAAACGGTGCGGGAAACATATCAGACGGTAAGCCGATAAAGCTTACGGCGGAAATATACCCCCATAACGCCACAAATAAAAAAATCGCATGGTTTGTGAACGACCCCAAGCTTGCCAGAATTTCGGACACAGGGGTTCTCACCCCGCTTAAAAACGGCGTTGTAACCGTTACCGCCGTTTCGACAGACGGCTCAAACATATCTGCAACCAAGCAGATTGTAATAAGCAATATGAAAACGCTGGTAGAAAGCCTTTCCCTTCGCACCGAAACAAACCAAAATACCCTTAGAATAAACGGCAATACCTTGAGGATTATTGCCGACATTCTGCCGGCCGAGGCAGAAAACAAAAGCCTTGTCTGGTCGGTCGACAACACCGATTACGCAACTATAAGCAGCGACGGTGTTTTAACATCCAAAGGAATACCCGATAAATCGGTTGTGGTTACCGCCACCACCACGGATGGTTCAGAGATTACCGCAACCATTGAAATATTGCTTATTAATTAAAGCCTTAACAAGTACTTAAGGTATTTTGAGTAAATTTGCACTTACATTTTAAGACCACATATCAAAAGGACTGCCGCGTGTATCGCGACAGTCCTAATTTAATGGTATTCAATTTTCATTAAATTTCGTGTGAGTTTTTTACATTTCGTGTGACATTTTTATGTTTTTAGGCACATATTTTTAATGGCTAAAAAGTGGCTCAAACCCGCATAAATAAAAGAAAACCGCCATTTTTGGCGGTTTATATTTTGGTGCGAGTGATGGGACTTGAACCCATACGTCGTCGACACACGCCCCTCAAACGTGCCTGTCTGCCTGTTCCAGCACACTCGCGTATTAAGCTTCTTCATCAAGCTTAACTATTATAACAAAGTGGTATGTGATTGTCAACAGTAATTTTGAAAATTTTCAAAGATTTTGCAGTAGCAAAACGATTAAATATCAAGCAGCTTTTTATAGCCGCTGCCGAAAAGCTCATCAGCAAACCAGACGCTTTTTACCGTAAACCGCTTGCCGTTTAGGTACTCGAGTATTCCGGCCGGAGTTTTAAAATCAAACCTTAAGCTGTAGGAATAAAGGGCTTGTTTGTCAAACCCCATTTTTTTGTCCTTGCCCGATTTTCCGTACTTTCCGTCGCCCAAAAGCGGGTGGCCAATCGATGCCATATGCGCGCGAATTTGGTGGGTTCTGCCGGTCAGCAGCTCGATTTCCAGCAAAGACAACCCGTTCTTGCTTTCAAGCACCGTATATTTTGTTTTTATGGTCTTGGCATCCTTAGTGCGCTTTGCTTTAAGGAATACCTGATTCTTTTCCTCATTTTTTTCAAGGAATCCTTCAAGAATTTCGCTTTTGCGCTCCGGAACGCCGTGAACAACCGCCAAATAACGTTTATCCATTTCCCTATTCTTAATTTTTTCGCAGAGAATACGCAGCGCTTCGGCATTTTTTGCGGCAATAACTATTCCGCCGGTGTTGCGATCAATTCGGTTGACCAAAGCGGGACGGAAGCTGTTTTCGTTTTCGGGGTCGTACTCCCCTTTTTTATATAAATAATGCTGAATACGGCCGATTAAGGTATTATTGTATTCATTTTTATCGGGGTGAACAAGCAATCCTTGTTTTTTATCCGCCAAGAGGATATTTTCATCCTCATAAACTATGTCAAGCACCGCAGGCGAAGAAAGAAAGTCGTATTTAGGACTTGCGGGTGCAAAAAATTCATCATTAATATATGCCGAAACAATGTCCCCTATATTCAGTCTTGTGCCGATTTCCCCACGCTTGCCGTTTACTTTTATTCTTTTTGTACGAATGTATTTAAACATAAGCGAAGAAGGTAATGTAGGGCAGACTTTTTGTATGAATTTATCAAGCCTTAAGCCCTCATCATTTTTAGAAATGGTAAATTCTCTCATTTTTGCTCCCGTAACCCTTGAAAATGCTCTTAAAATAAGATATATTATTATGTAAGTAATTTGTCGAAAGGAGTGCCTAAATTGTCGGAAAATTGCCACGCGGGACACCGGAAAAGGGTCCGTGATGAATTTCTCGAAAAAGGCTTTTCTGATGCCACGCCTGCGCACAAGGTAATTGAAATGCTTTTGTTTTACTGTATTCCAAGACAGGATACCAATGAAATTGCCCATGTGCTCCTTGACCGCTTTAAGACCGTTTCGGCAATTCTTGAAGCCTCGCCCGAAGAACTGATGAAGGTAAAGGGTATAGGTCAAAACGCCGCGGCTCTTATAAAGCTTTTGCTTCCGATATTCCGCCTTTACCAAAACGACAAAGCGGACAACAGTAAGGTTCCGTTTACGATGGACGGTGTCTGCGATTTTTTGATAAAAAAGCACTTTGGCTTCAGCAACGAGGTTTTTGCCGTGACCACCTTTAACAGCAAAGGGGCAATGATTGCCTTTGATATATTGAATCACGGTGACGTTTCCTCTGTGGGAATATCAACCAGAAGTGTTATAGAGACCGTGATAAAAAGAAAGGCGGTTTGCGCCGTAATATCCCACAACCATCCCAACGGCAACGCCCTTCCAAGCCCCGAGGATATTGCCATGACCCGCAGAATAAACAGCGCTTTAAAACATATAAACGTAAAGCTTTTGGACCATGTGATAATTGCGGATAACGACTGTGTATCATTAGCGCAAAGCCAAGCATATTATAAAATTTTCAGAGACGGCGTTTGACCGTCTCTTTTTTATATAAATTTTACCCTATTCCTTAATTTCCCAGTAATACCTTCTGTTCGAGGGCGGGAAATCGTCAAGCACACCATATTCGGGGTCGTAAAATCTGCCGCGAAAATAAAGCGACCAGTGCCAGCATTTTGGCGTTTCAAGGCTTAAAATGCAAATATCCGGCAAATCCTCTTTTAAAAAAGCCTGCTTTCGGGTTCTATCATACAAAATACCGTAAAAATCAAGGCAAAAAAACATATCGGCAAGGGTGGTTTCGCGGTCATTATTTAAAAGTTTTACAATCTCCCCTACCTCTTTGCCCGCAAGCATCGAAAGCACCGCCTGCCCGCATTGGAGCGGGGTGGGTTCGTATATATGTTTGACTGTATCAACAAGCGGCATAGTCCACACCTTATTTTGAAAGATATACAAGCAAAACCGAAATATCCGCCGGACTTACCCCCGAAATACGGGAAGCCTGCCCGATGTTTACGGGGCGTATTTTATTAAGCTTCTCCACCGCTTCAAGGCGAAGGCCGTAAATAGCGGAATAATCTATATCAGGCGGTATCAGTTTGTTTTCAAGCCGTAGCATTTCGTTTACCTGCGCCTGCTGGCGGGCGATATAACCCTCATACTTTACCTCGATTTCCACCTTTTCCCGCACGCTTCGCGAAAGCTGTGGTCGCCCGCTGTCAAACGGAGCCAAAATATCATAAGACAACTGCGGCCGCTTTACAAGGTCAGAAACTTTAGTGCCTGTCGTAACAGGCGCCGTGCCCCGGCTTTCAAGCAGGGCGTTCAGTTCTTTGCTCGGCGGCAGGTATGTGTTTTCAATACGCTTGATTTCCCTTTCTTTTTGCTCTTTGCGCTCAAGAAATTCATTATAGGTCTCTTGACTTACAAGCCCCAGTTTGTAGCCGATGGGCATTAAACGCTCGTCGGCATTGTCCTGCCGCAGCAGCAGGCGGTATTCACTTCTTGAGGTCATCATGCGGTAAGGATCCATGCAACCCTTTGTAACAAGATCGTCAATCAGCGTGCCGATGTATGACGAGGCGCGGGAAAGCACCAGCGGCTCCTTGCCCTGCACCTTCAAGGCGGCGTTTATGCCGGCAATTAGCCCCTGCGCT